>NZ_AP022592.1:300000-434050 GCF_010731815.2 Mycolicibacterium arabiense | reverse complement strand
TTCATCAGGAGCTGCGCTCCATGATGGATGCGGTAGAGACCGCCGGCGGTGACGTCGCCCGAATCGCGACTATCTACGACATCAATCTACGGTCGGTGAAGAAGATGACCAGCGCTGATCTCGTCGTCGCGGTGTCCCCGGACGCAACCGGACAGGTCGTGGTGAAAAAAACCGACCCGAACGTCACACACCCCTTCAGCTTGAAGGAGCTGCTGGATCGGGTGAACGCCAAACGAAAAGGCCGCACGCTCACCACCTACGACCATCAGGTGCTCTCCTGGAAGGAAGACCTGCGCAGCAAAGAGACGTATGCCTGGAAACACAGCAAGGGGGTCTCGTATGCGTGGTCACCAGCCGCCGTGACCCACCTCGTCTCGCTGACCGACGAAGACTACGACCGCGTGCGCGCCGAATACAGGGCCGCCCAGCAGACAACGAAGTGAGCGGCCGGCCCGGGCATTCCAGCCAGATCTTGACTCGGATCGGGACCCGTGGGCGAGTCTCGCGCCGGTCTGTTCGTCACCACGACTTCTTCTGCAGGGACGCGGCGGTTTCGCCGATAACGCCCAACTCGTCGCCTTCAAGACTCGCCGTTGGCTGCCCACGACTTCGGCGCACAGAGAGGCTCACCCGCCGTCGCTGCTTTCACCGCACTTGTCCGCGACGGCAATGGCGCTAACATCACGCAACACGGCTGTGACCGTGGTATCGGTCCCCTCGGACGCAGCGTGATGGTGTTGTTTTTGACTCGACGAAGGTGCCACAAGCCACCACGATGCCTCGATGGTCAGTCACCGTCATGAGGGGTTTCGGTGCGTCTTCCTTTATCGGGACGAGCCACCAGGCAACGATCCCGAAGGCGAAGGCGACCAAGGCCCACGCCACCCAGAACTTCGCTTTGTCCACCTGCGCCGCCACCGCGGTGGCGGCGGCAACCAGATAAGCACGCACCGTCCTGTAGGTGCCACAACCGACGTGTAGTCAACGGTTGTCAGGCTGGGGCGCTGGCTTCCAGTGCCCGCCACAGGCCCAGGATCATCAGGCCGGCTCCGGCAACCAGCGGGATGACGACGGCGAGATTCCGGAGAGCGATCTTCTGGGCGTCAGGACCCTTTAACAGCAGCACTGAGGTGACCACGGTGACGAAGGCGGCGAGCCCGGTGCGCCACTTTTCCGCGGTGGCGGTGGCACGTTCGATGCTGCTGTCGACGAGTGCGTCCCATTGCTCCATGTTGACTCGGCTTGCTGCCCCCGGTCCTTCGACGGGTTTCCGATAGGGCGGTGGAGTGGCTGCGGTCACGGTCGCAGCACCTCAACCGAGAAAATGACACCGCAGCCGCGGTGCACCTCCGGTCGGCCGGGATGGGAACCGTTGCAGTCGCAGCGCACGTCAATAATTGCGTATTCGGCGGGTGCCGGCAGGGTAATGATGCTTCGACCCAGCCCCGGACTTACCCGGCAACGGGGCGCTGAGTTGTTGGGAGAAGTCAACGTCGTGTTCGCAACGCGGGCAGTCGCCGCGGGCTTCAGCGACATGGACCCCGCCGGGGCGCTTCACGATCGAGGCACGCAGTTTCGTCGCAACGAGCAAATCGAACGCCTTGTCCGTCCACTCGTATGCGCTCGGATTGTCTGTCTCGTAATTGGGAAGTGCGGTCATCAATGTCCTTTCACCATGTGCCTACAACGACAAGCGGCGCCCACCGCGATAGGTAGCCGTTGCGATAGCCGGGGTGCGACATCCAGCGCTGGGTCGCCCGTTGAAGTGCCTGCGGCATCGGTTGCGCCTGAGCGTAATCGAGGAACATGTTGACGAAACGGGAACTGGCAGCGTCGTCGAGCAGCTCCGAAACTGTGGCGGCGATCCTGCGGCTGTTCCGCGCTAACGCGAGGGTGGCGATCGACAACGGGTCACCCCACCCTTGCCCCGGGGAATGTGCCCCCCAGCACGCGATCAATGCCAGGGCCGGTGGTGGCTCGGCACGCATCAAGTCGGCGGGAGTCAGCGCGACGTGTTCGTCAAGTTCCAGACAATGCATCAGATCTCCCACTGGCCGACCGTGGAGAGCACGACAACGAGATCGTGTTCGGCGTGCAGGATCGCCGATCGGCAATCGGCGGCAGTCGTCAACGCTCGGGTCGATCCAGCCCGCCCGGCGTAGACATTGAGGCGGTGTTGACTGACCAGTGGACTGCGCCAATGTGCCGTGGTCGGTCCAGCGGGATCGCGAAGCCCGCCGCAGCTGTGGGCCACGGCCGTCAAGGAGGGGGCGACCGACAGCGGGTTGCGCTCGCCGAGGTATTCCGAAACCGAAACCGGAACCGCGGTCCACGGCACAGCCCACAGCTGGCCCGCGGGCACAATCACTAAGGGCACATCGCGTTCGACCAATTCGAGCGCCTCGTTTGGCATGATGACGCTGAGCGCGGCGACGTCGTTAGAGAGCATCGAGCGGCAGCCCCGCCGAATGCAGCGAACCGACCAGCTCAGTGACGGTATTTGAAAGGTCGGTCAGCCCGATATGCACCAAGCCAGCTTGCGGTGGCCTGAGGAACCAGGCGAGGGCTTCGAGCTTGTGCAAGACGACGACGAGTAATACGTATGCCTCGCCCGTCTCGACGCGAGTCCATAGTTCATCCACATGGTTGGGATCGAACGGCGTATACAAGCCTGCAAGAGATTCGTCGAACTCGTCTCGGCGAGTGCCGGTCGCGTCTCGCCGCAGACCGACGTCGTTAAGCGTGCGCGTGAGCAATCGCCTGCGATTGACCGGAGATTCGGCCTCTAACACGAAGTCGCCCCAACCCTTGCGGCCCGTAGAAACCCTCTGGAATGTTGGCAATCAGGCCCGCAAGGCGACGGCCCGCAATTGACTCGAACACCGCGACGAACGCGGCAGGGTCGCCTGCCATCACCGCTGCACGTAAGGCCATCTCATGGGCGGTGCTGAATCTCGCGAAGTACTCTCCTGCTGCGCATGGGCGGCCTGCGACGCACGGGCAGTCTCGACATGTCCGACCGCGGCGAGTCGGTGGCGCAATCCCTGCTTGATGTCGCCCAACTCATAGCATCGCGCCAGTCCGGACTCGGCGCTGGCCGCGCTTGTGAGGTCGTTGATTTCTCGGTACAACTCAGCCGCGTCGGTGTAGTGCGGAATCGCCGAACGCCAGGTTTTGGCGTTAGCCGCGCACCGAGCCAACCCATGTATCGCATGCGCCCTTCCTCGCGGATAGTTGGGCCCGGCGGTCGACAGCGCAGTCGTGTGGGCAGCGACCGCCGCTTCGCGATCACCATCGGCGAGGTGCGCTTCCCGAGCCCATCCCAGGCATTGGTCAGCGCGACAGGAAGTCCGGCCGCAGCATCGACAGCCTGTCGATACCAACCTTGGCGTCCTCCAGCCATCCGCGACGGCGACACGTCTCGCCTAACTGCACTGTCGCATTGGCGATACCTTCGCGTGATCCGAGCGCCTCGTACATTGAGAGCGCGTTCAGCAGCGCTTTGAAAGCTTTGACGGGTTCGTTGAGGAGATGGTGGCTTCTCCGAGACCGGCCGACGCGTTTGCGCGGTCCAATCTCCAGTCATGTTGGCGAGCAAGCTCTTCTGCGGCGAGAAATTCTTCGCGAGCGCTTCGGCGCTGCCGACTCGTAGATGCAGATACCCAAGCGGTATCGCTGCGCGCACTTGCCCATACTGGTATCCGCATTCGCGCGCGTCGTTCAGGGCCGCAGCATAATGGCGCAGCGCCGGCGAGATGCGCTCGTCTTGGCGGTCGACGTCACCCATCCCGATCCGAGCGTCGATAGCCGGCAAGGGATGTCGCTGCCGATCATGAGAATCGATCACCTCCGCGAACGAATCCCGAGCTGAGGTCGAGTCGCCGGACTGCAGCGCGCGTTCAGCACGGTCAAAGATATTCAACTCGGTTCGCCACTGCTCCTCGGTGATGTCGAATAGAGCGCTCGGCGCGCCCACGGTGCTACCGCCGACAAGCAGCTCATAGCGGCATCGCAGCGCTAAGGCCCCCGGTACCCGCAGCTGCGCGGCGATACGCGGTGTTTCGGCGGCGTCGGCTGTCCTCCACAGGTGATAGATAGAGGGAGCGGCTGGTTCGGGCCCTACGCCGCCGGAGACCCTGAATCGTCCTGGTTCACCGTCAGTTTCACCGCAAGTTTATCGACGGAGCCGATTGCATAATCGGACCGAGGCCAAGAGATTCGATCCTACTGGCGGTCTTCACCTTGGAAGGCTGGTGACCGAGAAGTGCGTCGACGGCATCATCGACGGTATCGACGATGGCAATCATCGAGTCGAACTCTCCCCCCTTTGACGATCTCCCCAAAATGGTGCTGCGAGCGTAGCGTCAAAAATTGGATCAGCAAACGCGAATCGGCGATTGATATGACCCGCATGCGATCGCAGCCACGGTAGTACTCGCGTAGCTACCCACCCCATTGCGTCGAGTCTCCTCAAACCGAGGCGAAGTCAAACGATCGGTGGGTCGTTAAACACTGCCAGGACGGACTCCTATCGGCGATCTCGGACGACCTGCGGACCTGCATTCGACCAACTCGGCACTGATCGGCGACTCGTCGGGTCATCCTGACGGTACGTAGCCTGCGGCCGAGGGCGCAGCTGCCAGATCTGAGCTGGACAGAGTATGGCGACCGCGTAGGACACGACGTAGTTGGCCGCTTGCTCGTCGTTGGGGAAGACCTCGCGCTCACGTTGCCCATGACCACCGGGGATGGAACGCCCGGCCGAGCTTGTCGCAGATACCCCAGCCATATCCGAGTGCGTCGTTGTTCGGGAAGTTGAAGTGCCTGCGCACCATCACGTTGTAGACGTACTCCACCTCAGATGCCCTGGCTGGGCTGTACCCGGCGTTCGACCACGGTCTTGGACGAGGTCGGGTCCCGGGTCGCTCCTGCGTTACCGGTGTCTCAAAGATGTTG
This sequence comes from Mycolicibacterium arabiense, assembly GCF_010731815.2. NCBI lineage: Bacteria > Bacillati > Actinomycetota > Actinomycetes > Mycobacteriales > Mycobacteriaceae > Mycobacterium > Mycolicibacterium arabiense. The sequence continues at coordinate 429,094 of NZ_AP022592.1, read as the reverse complement.
TCCAACAATCGGACACACATCAACGGAACCTACTACTAGGTCATCATCATTCACCTAGTTCAGAAATGTCTGCTCGTTGCGGAACGCCACCGCGTCGAGGCGAGCGGTGAATCGTTCGGTCTCGACCCGGATTCGTCCGTTGCGCTGGGTGATGCGGACATCGGGCTCGACCGACCGAGGACCTGCGCCCACGCTGATGCTGACCAGTGCGCCGGGGTAGGGATTGGCCGACCCGTTGTGCACCACCACCGTTGGTGGGCGTGGCGGTTGGGCGCGCAGATCGGTGGTGTTCCAGATCCGCGAGGACGCTGCGGCCATGGTCCAGCGGCGGCGGGGGGTCGTACGCCGCGACGAACTCGCCGCTGGCCGAGGCTCGGCGGATGAGCTGGCGGACCGCCAGGTCGTCGTCGGAGTCGATGACGATGCGGGTGGGGCCGGCCGGGTCGCGCAACGGCATGAGCATGAACGCGTCGTCGACCTTGCCGAGCATCACCCCGGACGAGCCGATGGCCACGGCGGTGTCCAGGTCAGCGGTCAACGTTCGTGTCGGCATGTCCTTGATGCGGTCAGCGCCGGGCAGCAGCGCGGACAGCGCCCACCATTGCCGACCGTTGTAGCGGTTGAGGATGACCGCCGGAGGCGCCAGCAGCGGTTGAGCGGTGGTGAACCGCACCGTCGCCGATACGGTGATCCCCTCGCTCGAGCGGCGCAGGTGCAGCGCCAGCAGCGTGTGCTCGGAGGAGATCGCCCACATGTCGTCGAGCCGCTCGGCAGTCAGGTCCTCGGCGCTGAGGTAGTAACTGGTGACGTGATTCCCGCGGTGGGTGAGGTCCTTCCACCCTTCCCGGTAGGTGCTCTCGATGTCTTCCTTGCTGCCACCGTGCATGTCCAGGACCGCCTGGCGCATGTCGGCAGCCGTCATCGGCTCTGCGCGGCAGCCACTCTGGCGAAGCGCGCGCGTGATGCGCCGGGTTACTGCCGCGACCGCGGCCGCGGTGTCGGTGCGCCACATCAGCCCGGCGGTGGTGTCGGGTGAGCGGGTGTCCATGCGGATCACCAGCATGGTGCTGCGTTGTCCGGCCGCGGGTCGGTCAGCCAGGAGCTGGGCGTAGAACTGGCCGTAGCTGTCGCCGGAGGTGCGGCGGCCCTGGGCGATCACGTCGACGTCCACACCGAGCCCGAAGCGCTGCATCTGCTCGGCGATCACGCTCAGCGGCAGAGTGTTTGGAGTCTCCGCGCCCTGCGGTCGCAACAGGGTGGGTATGTAGGCCGCCCCACACATGGACCATCGTCACCGTCGTGTGCTCGTCGACGCGCACACCCAGGGGCTTCCCGTCGCTGTCGACGTCGACGAACTCTGCGGCCTCGACGCGGTGCTCCTTGTGGCGCAGACGCCCGATGGCCCGCTTGAGCCACTGCCACGGCGTCAGCCGCGACACTGTCACCACGAACAGCAGCAGACCCACGACAGCACCGCCGGCCGCGCCCGCCCACCACGGCCCGTCGAAGGCGACGGCGATCGCGGTGCCCAGCACTGCCAGGACTTCGGTGGGCAGCGCGGCGCCAAGGTCGGCTCGCGCACTCCATGTGCGTTCCTTCATCGCTGATGCTTCCTTCGCCAGACAGTCGTCCCCCACAACACCGCGCCAACCACGACCATCCCGGCCCCGATTTGAGCGGCCAGCATGCGAGCAGGCCGGGGATCCGGTGGCGGTGGCGGTGGCGGTACGTGCAAGGGCGCCTCGGTGGGCACCGGCGCCTTGGCCGGTGGGGGTGGAACGTCCCACGTCAGCGCCGCGAGCGGGTCGACCACGCCGTAACCGATCACGTTGTCCCGTCCGCCGGCGGGAGCGTGTGCGGTGGCGGTGAGCCGGTGGATGACCTCGGTGGCGGGCATCTGCGGAAACTTCGCGCGCACCAGGGCTGCGACACCAGAGACGTAGGCGGCTGAGAAGGACGATCCGATGAGGGGCTTGAACTTGTCCTCGTCGATCGAGGCGTTGATGACGTTGCCCGAGGTCGACAGACCCACGACGTCGGATCCGGGTGCGGCCAGATCCACCCACGGCCCATGCAGCGACGCGGCCTGACTCATCAAGGGGGCACCGAAGTTGTCGGTGGCCGAGACGGCGACCACGTAGTCGTCGAACCAGGCTGGCGAGGCAATGGTGACCACGTCGTCCCATCCCGACGCTCCGGTCGCCGGTGGCGGGTTCTGCGTGCAGCCCTGGGTGCCAGCATTGCCAGCTGCGGCAACGATCACCACGTCGCGATCAACGGCGGCGTAGCGCAGCGCAGCGCCCAGCACCGCCTGATCGGCTGGTTTGGTCACCGGAATGCACGACACCAGCGAAATGTTGATGACCCGCGCGCCGAGGTTGGCGGCATGCACGATCGCCCGTGCCAGCGTGTTGATGTCACCGGTCCTGCGCGCCTGCTCCTGGTCCTGATCGAGCCGAGGGTCCTTTAACCCGTAATTCTGCGAACTCTGGCGGATCCCCAAAATCACCGCATCCGGTGCGATCCCGATCAAACCATCCGGGCCACCGGTGGGAGGCGGCACCTGTGGCAGCGGGAGTTGCGGTGCCTGCGGGACCTGCGGCCCGGGCCCCCACGCCGGCGGCGGCCCGGGCGGCGGCGGTGGCGGCGGCTCGGTGGTTGTCTTGGTGACGGTGATCGTGGGAGGTGGAGGCGGCGGCGGGATCGGTTGCGGCGCAGGCGCGGCCGGCGGCGGCGGTGCGACTTGAGCGCCTGCCGGGCGGACCGGCAGCCGCGCCCCTGAGGGTGCGCTGCCGATCAACGACGCGACGAGGGTGCCGTGACCGTCGCAGTCAGCCAGCCCGTCGCCGTACTGACCCATCACGTAATCGCCGCCTGCCACGAGGTGGGGCAAGCGCGGGGACGGTGCGACCCCGGTGTCGATCACGGCGACGACGACCCCCGCTCCGGTCGACTCCTGCCACGCCGCGGGCATGTCCAGCAGCGCCAGCGCCGGGGGAAGCTCACGCAGATCGCTGCCCGGGGTGACGCCGGTCAGCGTGCAGGCTCGGGTCTGTCTCATCGGCTGATCGGGGGCGGGTGCGGGGTCGGCTGGCGGTGGGCCGGGTGGGACCACCGGTGGTGTGATCGCCCAGCTCGCCCCCACGCTGGTGGCGGCGAGCAGGGCGACAGTGCCCGCCAGACCGGCACCGGCCCGCATCCGTGCACCAAGGGGCGTGCCGGTCATATCCCGTGCCTGACGGCGTTGCGGATCACCGGGTACAGGTTGAGCAGCCACAACGCCCACGGCAGCAGCGCGAGCAGCAGCACGTACTCGATGATCTCCACGAAACGTCGCATCGGAGCGGTGTATTCGCGGAAGGGCACAACCAGCGCCGTGACCAAACCCATGACCGCGATGCCGAGGGTGACCCCGACGCAGACCAGCGCGACCTTGAGGCTGGTGGCATCACTGGCGGCGTAACGTCCGATTGCCACCGCGGCTGCTCCTACACCAGCAATCATCAGCGTGACCGACTGGTAGCGGTCGACGAAGGACCGCGATCGCAGCACCAGGATCACGCAGACCGCGCCGACGAACGCGGTGTAGCGCCATCCGCCCGGCTGGCCGGGGACCACCGCGTAACGCGCGGCCACCAGAGTCACCACGGCCAGGCCGATCATCATTCCGGTCATGGTGTTGTTGCCGCGCATCACCCATGCCCGCACCTGCTCGGCGGTGGCCACCCCGGTCGGCCCGACTGGTGACACCGTGTCGGCGGGCTGACCGGGCAGTCGCTCGAACACTCCGCGGTTGGTGACGGACGGAAACAGTGGTGTCGGCACGCCCGATGCCGCGACGGCCGTGGTCGTGGCCCAGGTGACGGCCACGATAACCCCGATCAAGGCGATGACCGCGACGCGCTCTGGACGGACCTCCCAGGTGGAGGCGGCCACCACGGCGGCAGCGAAGGCGAACACGCTCACGGTCAGCATCGCGGCGATGGCACGATGTGGCGCCCCACACCGTCGCAAGCACGATGACGCCGACGATGACCGCGACAAGCGCTGCGGCCACATGCCAGAGCCCCGGTGTTCCCGGCAGCGACATCGCCGCTGCGGCGGCGGCGGGGATGAGGGCGATCCAGGACAGCGCGTGACCCGTTGCGCGGCGCTCCCGGCCAGCAACCGTGTCCGCGTTGGCCTTGCTCAGCCCGCGGGCGGCCGCGAGCAGCGCCAACAAAAGTGCCGAGGCCGAGGCCGCGCCGATCCAGCCGTAGTGAGCGTCCGTGCCGCCGATGCTCCACCACCAGTTCACCAGGATGAGGCAGGCCCACCCCACGATCCCTGCGGTGAGCCAGCCCACGACCTTGCGGCCGACGTCGGGGGTCAGGGTGGCCAGCAGCTGATTGGCCGCGCGAGCGATGGCGGTCGAGACCATTTCGGTGACAGGTTCGTAGGTTTCGGCCGAGGCCGCCGGCAACAACCACAGCTGCTCACCGTCGAGGACGCCGCACTCGTCGAGCGTCTTCTGCGGGTCCAGTGGTTGTGCGTCAGCGCGGCACAACCGGTAGCTCCGCTCGGGGTCCAGCATCGTGCGGCCCCGTTCGCGGAGTACCTCGTTGACCCGCGCCACCAGATCCTCGGTGACGGCGATCAGCGCCACCCCAGCGGGCAGCGAGTAGTCGATCTCGAAGTCCTCCCCCACCAGAAGCGCCACCCGGCACAATGCCGGGGCGGTGGGCTCGGCCGGGCTCACCGGCGGTCCTCGCTGGCGTTGAAACCGGACGCCACCTGGGCCGTGATCTCCAAGAACCGTCGCCGAGTCTCTGGACGCAGCTCGTTGAGCTTGATCACCCCGGCCGAGGCGATGTGAGGATCAAACGGCACCACGAACACCCGCTGCTGGCCGACCCACCGGGAGAACTTCTCCACCAACGAGTCGACCAACTTGCGGTGAGACTTTCCGCTCTCCCCCCGCACGTCGTTGATGACGACCACGGTGCGCTGAAGCAGGCGGTGATAGCCAGCCTCATACGCCCAGTCCATCAGCTCGGCAGCACCTTTGGCGCCGTCAGGAGCCGTCGACGCCACCATGATCAGCGCGTCCGCCCGGCTCATCAAGCCGGGAATCACCTGGTGGTCGACGTCGGTGCCCGAGTCGCTGATCAGCACACTGTAGAAGCGCTGCAGCCGGTCGTGGGTGTCGAGATAGGTTCGCGCCGTCAATGGCTGGCGATCGCTTTGATGCCGGTTGCCGAGGACGTCCAGACCTGCGGGTCGTTCTGTCCGACATGAGCGAATATCGCTGTACCGCTGCAGATTCGGATCCAACAGCACGTCTCTGTAGGAGTTCGTCGCGCTGGGGTCGATTCGGTCGGCCAAGTTCGATGCACGGTCGGGGTTGGCGTCGATGGCGATGGTCTTGTCCTTGCGCAGCGAGGCAAATGTCGACCCCACTGCCGCGGTGGTGGTGGTCTTACCCACGCCTCCCTTGCCGCCCAGGACGACGATCGAGTACGTGCCGCGCAGATGGCCGGCGACCGTGGCGTCGAGGTTGCGCAGCAACTGTTCGTCTGGCGACTCGCCGGTGTTGATGAGCTTGAACGTGCCGTAGTAGAGCCATTTTCGCCACCCTCGCGACGACGGGATCTTCCGAGGGACATTGAGCTCCGAGGCCGAGATCTGCTCGCTACGCAGTTCCGCGCCACCAGTTCCCCCACTCTGGGACCAGTCCCATTCCGGCGGACGCGGTCCGCTGGCGTTCGGTTCTGCAGGCGGCAGTTCCGGCCCCCGCCCGGTCCAGCCCGCCGGCGGCTGGCTGGGTCGTTGTCCTGCGCTGGGGCGCGGCGGACCGCCTTGGCCGGGCCGACCCGCAGACGGAGGCGGTGTTGCATTGCGGGGCAGCGCCTCTCGCAGCATGTCTCGCGACAAGAATTGGGTGCGCTCCTCCGGAGGGACTGGGCGCGGCTCGGGCCGCGCCGCCGGTGCCTCCTGCGAGTCCGCGCTCCCTGTGGGAGGCGACTGTTGTCCGCTGGGCCGGGACTGCTCCCACGGCGGCGGCGGTGCTGGCGCGCGACCCTGGTCGGTCGGACCGCGAGGCGGCCACGCTGGTTCCGCTGTCTCGCGCAACCGCTCCGCTGAGTGCGGGAAGCTCTGTGGTGGGCCGACCGGCTCGCTCACCGACTGCGGGAAGCTCTGTGGTGGGCCGACCGGCTCCCTCGTCGGGAGTGGAAGGTTCTGCGGCGTGAAGTCCTGCGGAGGTGTGAAGTTCTGTGCCGCGGATTCTTTGGGCTGCTGGGCACGATCGGAGGGTGAGGCATCGGCCACACCGTGGGCCTCTATGGGTGCCCCTGGCTGCGGGTCAAATCCTGCCTGCTGCCCGGGCTGGCCCCAGTCGGCCGCCCCCGCCGGCTGACCCCATGCATCACCGGCCGCGCCGTTCGGAGGTCGATGTGGTGCCTGCCGCTGGCCGGGTCGTCCTGCGACTCATCTCCAGCAAGCCCTGGCGGCGGATCGGTCGGTGCTGCTGGCCGCGCTTCACCACCCGGCCTTGCAGTCTTCGGTACAACCATCGTCGGGTCGTCGTCTTCGTCGTCTCCGGCGTTGTTCAGTGCGTCGAAGAATCGTTGATCTCTGGACTCGGTCATTTAGCCCCGCCCTCCTGCCGACTTCCACCGGGGAGCAATTGAAGGCTCCTCGAATCGGTGAATATCTGTGTCGCACAGAGGCTATCAATCTCAGAATTCAGGCGTCCACGACGTTAGGCACATTAGCGTGCGTGAAATGTCTGATTTCTTTGGTGCCGCTCCCAGCCCGTGCCGCTGGGCAGAGCCTGCAGGACGTCACTGACGGCGCGTCCGACGCGCGCCGCGGTGCCGGGGAACAGCATCGTCCAGCGCTGCTGATCGTCACCGGTGCTGGAGGAGACGACCACTCGCCCCATCAGGGAGTCGACAACCATCGCTCCGGTGGCCGCAAACTCCGGGCCATCGAGTGAATACTGGGTGGCGCCGATGGCGGCTCGTACCGCGCCGGTGTCGGAGACTGCGACGACGACGCGAGCTTGGCGGGCGGTCAGCCCCAACTTCAGCAGCTCGCCGATCACGTCGTAGCCCTGGGGGTCGGATTGCCAGCTCCCCAGCACCGGCTCCAGGCGTTGAGCCTCGATGTTGATGCCCTCGAAGTCGGCCGGAAGTTCCTCGCCGAGTAGGTCGTTGACGGCCTGGATCAGCGTCGTTTCGCCCTCCAGAGGGCTGATGGTCACCTCGTCGACGGGCTCCTCGCCGGTCTGCCAGACGCGCGCTGCGACAACCCATTTGCCGTCTCGGCGGCACAGGACCGCTGTGCGATCGGCTGCTTGGTGTGCGCGCCATTCGCGTAGCGCGGCGGCAGCGGCGAGTGGCTCTTTGAGCGGATCCGCCGGCGGTTGAAAGATTTCGGGGGGGCCGGTGAGGCGCTCGGCGCGCTCAACCGGTCGGGTCACCCTGATCGACACGTCGATGTCGCAGCGGCCCAGGGTGAGAAGCCATTCCTGTACGTCGGGATCTAGTGTGCGCCCCTGGCACACCCCCGCTTCCTCGAGAACGGGTAGGCCCGGATGGGAGGCCAGCATGGCTTCGGTGTCGCCCACGGGTCGGACCCGCAGTGCTGCGGGAAGTCTGGTGACCCCAGAGAGCGCAGCTGTCAGCCACAGTCCTTCGGAGTTGGTCGACAGCTGCGCTCCCATGGGGTCAGTCCCTACTCAGATGCCGACGAAGCGGGCGGCGTTCGCTGCGTCGCCGACCGACGTATTGCTCGACGCCCCGCCGGTCGCGTGACCGTGCCGGTTGATGGTCTCGAAGACCTGCTCGTAGGCCTGGACGATGGAGCGCTGGGCCTCGGCGTAGGCGTTGGCGCCCTTGTCGGTCCAGAAGTCCTGGGTCTGAGCAAGCGTGTTGAGCGCCTGGTCCTTGAGGCCGTTCAGATGGGCGACCAACCCGGCTTGCGCAGCCACGTGGTCAGCCATCTTCGCGTGGTCGTACCGCATACCCTCCATGGGGATCTCCTTTTGAAATTCGTTGTCGGTGGGTGGGTTACGCCTGGGTGGCGACGCTGGACAGCTGGGCCTGGTTCTCGGCCTCGACGCGGTCGTACTCATTGGCGCCGATCTGCATGGCCTGGATCACCTGATCGAATCGCGCCGACACGTTGCGGCCGGTGGTGGCGACTTCTTCGGTGGTCTTCATCGAGGCCACCGAGGCGACACCGACGAATGCGCTACCGCCGAGGTCCTGGTTCATCGTGACGTAGCGACCCAGCGCATTAAGCGTCTGGTTCTTGATTTCGTCCAGGCTGCTTGCCGCGTTGCGCAGCTTGGTTGAGTCGGTCTGGAACATGTCCACTTCCTTTCGTTTCCCGCGTGGGATGTGTGCGAGTTGTTGTCGTCATGTGTTGCGCCGGTTGCCGGCGAGCCGATCACCCTCCCCCGTCGGTGTAGACCACACCATTGGCGGTCAGGATGGGGATCGCCTCAGCGTCGTCGAGGACCACCGACAGCGAGGTGTCGTCCTCGCTGCGGCCTGCGCCCTGGTCGCGGCGCTGTCCGGCCTGGGCCGCGCCCATTGGCATCATCCCGGGCATTCCAGAGCCCATGGGTGCACCAGATCCCATGGCCGGCATACCCTCTCGCGCTGCTGCTGTCGGCTTGTTCTGCCCGGTAGCCCCGGAGCCGTCCGCCGCTGAGGCCGGGCCCCACCAGGCCGAGGGCATGCCGATGGTGCCGCTACTCATGCCGGTGCCAGCGGGTTTGGTCAGCGCCGCCGATACCGGTCCACCGCCAGCGCCGAACCCTCCGTTGACCCCACTCATCGACGAAGCCAGGTTGGCGCCGGGCGAGCTGGCCGACAGGCCGCCACCGGGCCCGCCACCCATGCCGCCCATCGATCCCATCAAGCCGCTGAGCTGGCACCCATTTGCAGGGGTGCTTGCGCGAGCTGGGACAGAGGTTGGGTCATGCCCTGGGCCATCTGGGGCAGCGAGCTGCCATGCCCATCATCGACTGGCTAGACCCGAGCAGCTCGCTCCCGCCGGGCTGACCCAGCTGCGGGGCACCCGTGGTGCCGACATCGCCACCCGACTGTGCTCCCGATTGTCCCGTTCCGGCGCTGGTGGCCGCCGACAGTGCCGCCGGAGCTGCCGAGGAGACGGCCTGACCGGCGGCCTGCAGCGGGGCGCTGAGCCCTTGCATGGATGCTTGTACGCCTGACTGAACCCCTTGAGCGCCCATGCTGGCCATCCCAGCGGCCAGAGCCGCGGGATTCCCCGCCGTCGCCATCGGTGGCCGCAACGGGACGCTGAGCCCGGAGGCGATCCCCGCCGCCGCGGTGGCGTAGCCGGTCATGGCCGTCGCATTCTGGGCCCAGTACTCGCCGTACTCGACGTCCGCTTCGACGATGGCCGGCGTGTTCTGCCCGATGATGTTGGTGGCCTGCAGCGTCGCCTCGCGGATGCGGTTCGCGACGACCACCGGGTACGGGATGGTCGCGGCGACCGCGCAAGAGTGAGCCGCCGCGGCCTCGCCGATCAGCGCGCCCGCCTTCGCTGCGTGAGCACCGGCCTCGATCTGCCACTCCGACTTTGGTACAGCCGCCGCCGTCATGGAAGTACCGCCCTGGCCCCACCAGCTGTTGGCGGCAGTGGAGGCGGCCGTGGTCATCATTTGCGCACCTTGCTGCATGTGCGTGATCCCGGCGGCCTGATAGCCAGTCAGAACAGGTGCCATCGCCGCGGCCCCGGGCCCGGTGGTCAGCCGAATCGCATTGACCTCCGGGGTCAGTCCCCAATATTGGACCGGCATGTTCTCAGAGCAGCAGCGAGGCTTGGTTGACCGCCTCGGTCGCGGTGGACATCACCCCGGAGATCGCGACGTCGCTGGCGAACATCGCTCGATCCGCGACGTTGACTCCGGTCTGGGCGAGGAACTGCGCGTTGTGCGCCTGGATGGCGGTCGTCAGGAGGGCCGACACCTCCTCACTTCCCATCGGGACGACTGCGGTCATGGCCGGCGCGGAACCGGTGAGAACACCGGCGGTTGTCGCTGTCCCGGTAGCTTCAGCTACGGATTGAGCAGCAACCCCGACCGGATCGACGAAAAAGGTCACGATGAGCCTCCCCTAAGGACCTTGGAACTTGATAAGCCGAGACTAGAGCGGATCGCCAAGGGCTGCCACCAGCGCAGCCACATTGGCATTCAACAACTTTGGTATTCGCCGGCTGTCCGCTCTTAGTGCGGACTTTTCGTCACTTTGTCATTATCCCCGCTACTGGCCCATGGTCTCGACACTTGTTTTAGCGGGTGCGTGCCGCGAGCTGCGCTGCCGATTCCGCAAGCTCGCCAATCACGCTTAGGCGCCTACTGAGCGTCTCCGCGGCCGCCGCCCCGGCGTGGGCTTCCAGCGAGATTTGCGAAAGCTGTTCCACGAGGACCTTCGTGGTCCCGCTCATCGGATACTCGGTATCTGAGCGCAGCTTCGGATCGGCGCCGTCGAGGACTGTCCCGAAGCTGCCTGCAGTCCAGCCGAGCGCGGTTTCTATGCGGGCGCGCGTGACTTCCCGCCCGGGGACCTTTCCGCGGTTGATTAGGTCGGTGATGGTGGAGCGCCCCACTCTGGCGACCTTGGCCAGGTCCATCTTGGACAAGCCCAAATCCAGTCTTGCTGCGTCCACGACCTCTCCGAGCCGTTGTCCCGGATCACTCAAGGGGCAGGACCTTTGCGATTTGGGCGGGTGCAGAGAGCCGGTCGGTGACGTAGATGCCGCGACCTACCGGCTGCCTGGCTGCGCGCACGCCTCTGATGAGCTCGCCCTCCATGCGCGCGCCGTCCAAGACGACGGTCGGTGCGGTCTGTGCGATGAGTCGGCCGGCAAGCGGGGACGACATGGCCGGTCCCCACGGGAAGCGCCGTCCGACGATAAGGTGCAGCCCGACCTCGCGTGCGCGGTCGATGTACTTGGTCAATCCCTCCACCGCGGGGCCCTTCCCATCGGCGCGGAACATGTTGGCACCAGCGCTCCATCCCGCCACGATCTGCTCGTCGTCGACGAGGACGAAGATCTCCGGTCCCGACCACGACCGCGTGGCCTGGGCGAGTTCTTCCTGCCCGGCTCGGCCGCGGGGCATTCGCGGAGCTAGCAGCGCGTCGATGTGTCGGGTCATCGCCCGCACATCGTCCTCGTAGTAGGTGTAGCCCTCGGATTCCACCCCGTCTTCGCCGATGTAGCGCCCAAGGTGTTCGCCCTGAACGACTCTGACTAAGGAGTTGCCGGGGTCGACGACATAGATCTGGGCCTCCTCAGGCCGGTAGCACCGCATGATCGATCGTGCGACCGCTGCCAGCGAGTTGGAGAGGCCGCACTCGGGATTGCCGATGAACAGCAGATGTGGTGACCGATTGAAGTCGGCTTCCGCCGCCACCAGGCCTACCTCGGAGATGCCGAACGGGACCAGTCCCGGGCGCGCGTCGCGTTGGGCGGCGAACACCTGCTCGAGACCTACCGTGCTGGGCAGCATCCTGACCCGTGCGACCTGCTCGATGCCGGTCATTTCGGTGATGACCGCAGCGGCTTCGCGGGGGCCTATCGTCCGGCCGTCCGGTGCGGACAAGACGGGCAATGCGGCCTGAAAGTGGTAGCCCGCCATCGACGTACCGCGACCGCTGATGGTCTCGGTCACGGTTTCGGCGTTCTCGTCGTTGGGATCGGCGATCAGCTCACGCTTACCGAAGGGAACCTTCTTGGCGACATCGCGATTGTTCTTCGACGGATCGTCTTGACTGCCCAGCGACAGTTCAACATTGAGGGTGAACGAGTTCGACATCCAGGACGGGAATCCGCCGGCGATCCAGCCAGCCGCGGCGACGATGGCGCGCACGCCCAAGCTGTTGCCGCGCTCCATGATCACACCAAGCTCGGACATCATGTCCTCACCGAAAGTCGTCCGGAACTGCTGCCACCCGTCGATGACGAGAAACACCTCACCGAACGCGTCATCCGGTACCGGGCCGGCCTCCCCGCCGAACTTGCGGGCGCGGAAGCTCTCGATGGTCAATCCAAGTCGACTGAACGCCTCCTCGCGCTCCTCGACCAGTAACTTCATCTCCGCGATCGTGCGCTGCACCCGCTCCCGGTCCCCCGCCCGAGCGAACGAGCTGACGTGGGGCAGGGCCTCGACGTCGTTGAGAAGCGGACCGCCCATGGCGATCACCACGAACTGGACGCGCTTCGGGTGATACATCATCGCGGCGCCGGTAATGATCGTCGTCAACGCGGTGGTCTTACCGGAACTCTGCTGGCCGATGACTGCGCAATTGCCCGAGGAGAAATCCAGGGAGTACACCCGCTGGGCGTGCTGGAAGGGTCGGTCCTCCATCCCGATGGGGAACTGCAGACCCGCAGTGTGTCCGTAGTCCTGGTACCAGGGCTTGCGCCGCAGACGACGCACCAGCTCCCCGACCGGGACCGGCTCAAGCGGCGGAAGCCACATCTGGTGAACAGGCACTCTGGTCTGCTCGCGGAGCGACTTAATGGAGGCCTCGATCTCGCGGATCGGCTGACCGTCCGCGCCGAGCACGGTGTCGGTCGATTCCACCGGGGCAGCCGCGAGCTTGGGTGCGGTGGGAATCGCTGCCATCGGTGCGGCGGTGAACACCTCCGGCGCCATGTATCCCGCCTGGGTGCGCACCGCTTCGGCGACCACCCGTCGCGGCGGGTGGTAAACCTTGCGGGCGAACGCGGACTGGAAGCGCACCAGCCGATCGCGACCCTGCACGCGCAACAGACCTGCGCCCGCGGGCTTTTCGGGAAGGTGCTTGGCCTCGTCGGTTCCGATGATGGCCATCGACTCACCCGCGTCCAGAGTCCGCAGACCCACACGGATCGGGATGTTGGCCATGATGCCCGACTGCATCTCGTGTCCGAGACGCTGGGACCCCAAGATCATCTTCACGTTCAAGGCGCGGCCCTGGCGGCCGATCTCATCGACGATCTTCTTCGAGTCGGGTGCTTCGATGAACATCTGCGTGAACTCATCGATGACGATGATGAGCACGGGCAGCGGCTCCAGGCGGTGCCCGAGATGGATGCGGCGATACTCGTACTCGGCCACCTCGCTGATCCCGGCTCGGTCGAGCAGTGACTTGCGGCGCTCCAGTTCGCCGTTGATGACGTCGCCCATGCGCTCGATCCACAGTGAATCGTCCTTCAAGTTGCCCATGGCGGCAACGACGTTCGGGAGCCCGGCTACCATGTTGGCCGTCGTCTTGCCCTTGAAGTCGAAGAACGCGAACACCAGCGTTTCCGGTGAATGAGTCAACGCGGCAGACAGGATCAGAGTCGTCAGAAACGAGGACTTGCCCGAGCCCGTCGTTCCGGCGATCACCATGTGGTGTCCCATGCCGCCCTCATGGGTCTCTTTGAAGTCGATATAGACCGGTGCTCCGTTGGGATCCACACCGATCGGGAACTGCATCCACTTGGCGCCCCACGGATTGCCCTCGAAGGGCGGACCCGACAACGTTGGCGCCCAGAGCTTCTCGACATCCAGGTTGCCTGGATCGTCGATGCCTATGATCTTGTACAGATCGGCGTCGAGGGCGTCGTCGTCGATGACGCTGCGTGATCGTTCGCCCTCGACGCGGTAGCGGGCCATCTTGCGCGCCAGCACCCGCGCGCTGGCCAGATCCATGGTGTCGGGGCGGCAAAACCACTGGCCCCGATGGATAACCTCATTCTGCGAGACCCAGAACGTATTGGTGTCTTCGAATCCGACACCGCGGCCGGGCTCATCGGAGAGCCACGAACGTCACCCCGCCACGCCGCTGGCGCGGGTCATCGTTTCCCAATGCCGATCATCGCCTCGGCGACGGCGGTCGTCGATCACCAGCCAGTGCGGTGTCGTGGTGGCGCCCGTGCGGAAGGCGTCGCGGCCGTGCAACTCCGTGCCTACTGCCGCGTCCATCTGCTCCCCGGTCAACCACACCATCCGGGTGGGGCCGCCGCGGTCGCGCTGCGTCGGATGCGCGCAGTGCGGCAGCCACTTGCACCATTCCCAGCGAGCAATGTCGTCGGTGACGATCATGATCTTGAAGTCGCGGGGCGAATGAGCAACAGCCGCTTGGCAGATCATGGCGCGCGCCAGCCCGTACACCGTGTCCATGCCGTCGCGGCCGATCAGCGCCATACCAGCGGTGTTGCGCAGCAGCAACGGCTTTGGTGCCTTATGCAGCTTGCTTTGGGTCTGCAGGAACGCCGACGAGGCGTCATAGGTGACCGGCTCGTAGTCCTCCCGGCGGCCCAGCTCGTTGGTCTCCAACTCCTTGACCACCTTCGAGGTGCCCCACCCCATGCGAACCTGACTGTAGAACACCTTCAACACCGGGTCATTGGGGGTGCGGCACCACATCCGCGCCGATCCCACCAACCCGGACAGCAGCGCCGGCTCCGGGTGTAGGTACTCGAACTGAGCGTGCTGAGCGCGGGCGGCATCCTGCACGACCTCACGCGTCTCATCGAGATTCATGGCGTAGTCGCGGCGCCTGCTCCAGCTGAGGCCCGGTCAGCTGCTTGTCACCACCGCCGCCACGATTGGTGAACATGTAGGACCCCATCGAGATAATCATCATGATGGGGAACAGCAGGGTCATCATGCCCATCGTCCCGCTGCGCAGACCGGGCTGCGAAAGCATCAGTGCCATGATGCCGAGGAAGGCAACCCCCATGACCACCGGCAGGATGATCGCGGCCTTACTTCGGGGTATCGGACGCGGAGCTTCCAGCGGTTCCGCCACTGATACCCGGCCACCCATCGTGGGCGGCACCTTCACCGCGCCTTGGCGGGGCTTGACTGTCGCCATCTGCGTTACCGTCCTTGTTCGGTGATCGGGGCCGAGCCGGCCAACGTGTCGTGCATCGTCATCGCCGCCTGCCGAGACAGTTCGGGGCCCGCAGGCCACACCTTCAGCAGTGGCCACGGCGCAAGGCGTGGCGCCTCGTTCTTGAGCCCCAGTCCCTGCAGCGCTTCATCATCGAAGGGGACGCCGTAGCGCGCGCCGGACTCGCTGATCAGCCACAGTGTTTCTCGGCGAGTGGAGTCAGCGCTTGCACCGGTCGTTGACACCCACGTCGCCGCACTGTTGGACAGGAGGACTTGATCGGCTAAGCGGCCCTGGTCCTCAGCCCCGACGACGAGGGGCACCAGGTGGGATTCCTGCTCCGCGGTCACCGGCAGGGCGCGACCGACCACGAGACGCTGGCGGGCTTGCCGGTCCGTTGCTCCACGCTCCCATGCGACGCACAGCACGGGGTCGGCGCGCCAGTCCACTACCTTGAGTGGCTCGGCGGGATAGCCCGTCACGTCGAGTACTTCTCGAACCGGCACGTCACCCAAGATGTCCGGCGAGATGCGGGGCGGCTGTGAGGCACCGAACGAATCGCGTTGCCGCAGCATCGCCGCCACGACCGACGACACCGGCTGTACGCCATCGTCGAAGACGACGTAGAACTGATCGTTGCCCGAGGCGACGTCCTGGGACACCACTACCGATCCGTTGACCAAAGGCGCAGGCGTGCCCAGGTTTACCGTGGTGGGTTCACCGGCTCCCGGCACCGCGGGCACCGTTAGCGGACGCCCGGCAGGAAGGGCATCGACCATGGCCTGCGACAACTGCACCGGCGCGCCGGCATCCTCCAAGCCCATCGGATCCGTCACCGCCCGGTCGGACAGATCCACCGGCATGCGCACGCCGTTGTTGATCACATACGCCTGCCCATTGAATGTGCCGAGCACGGCGGTATCGCTGCCGACATCGCGCGCCCGGTCCCCCATGGTCAGCTCGCCGTTGATCCCGGTGATGACGGGGCGGCCGCTCATCGACTCCGACGCGGTGTCGCACACTGCCCAGCGCGACACTTCTGGCGTCAGCACTCGAGGAGGCTCGGTGGGGGCGCCTTCGATGCCGACCAACGGACCCCGAGGCCACTTGGCGAGGTCGTCGGGGCTGACGAATGTCGGCTCTGCGGGCTCCCCGGCAATCAGCCGCGCCGATATCAAATTCAGCGCCGGATGGAGCCGACCGTCCACGGAAACGAAGATCGTGCCAAGTTTGCGGTCGGCGACGATCTTCGAATCGTTGACCAAGCCCGCGGGTCTGAGCCAGCCCACCACGAGCGCCCCGACCATCACCAGCGCAGCGAGCAAGGCCGAGATCATCAGCATCAGCCGTTGCGTGCGGATGCGATCGGTCTGCATGCGGACCGACCGGCGCTGAAATGCAAATCCCAGCCGTCGGCGCAGGAAGTAGTGGCCTTTTACCTGTGTCTTGGAGGCCAGATTCATCGGCACTCCGAGACCGTACCGGGCAAAACAACGAATCAGCCACCACCACAGCCAGATTGACTGCGAACGAGTTTGGCCGACGTTGCTAGGGCCGCCTAAACCGACTCGCTGAGCCGAACCGCGTGGTCAGCGATGGCGCCGCGTGGCTACGGCTCGGTCGTGTTCATACAGCGTGGAGAAGATCCTCTTCGACGCTCGCAAGCGATTCGACGATCAGATCGCGGATATGGACGTTGCCCGCCGCCGCTGCGGCATAACACATGTCGGGTAGAGGCAGCGGGCGCGTGGCCCAGCCGCCGATCAGCTCAGCGGTGCGCGCCACCAACCAGTGCGCGCGGTAGCGTGCCAGCTCCTCGATGGTCTCGCTCGGATCGCTCTGGCCGACGAACCCTGGCCGGAATATCGAAGTGATCGTGTTGAAGTCCTTGGCTGCCGCGTCGTACTCGGCCCATTGCCGCGGGCTCGGATCGCGATCGCCGCCGCGGGTCAGCCAAATCTGGCGAACGGGATTGGGGATGCCACCGTCCACGGCCTGGGCCTGGGTGGTAGCCGAGTTCATCAGCAGAGCGCTCGCGGCCGCGACGATCCGATCTTGGAACATCGGGTCAGCGTCCATCACGCGCATCAGCCGCGGGTACACATCCGGCCACAGCACCGCCAGGCGGTGCTCGTGCATCCCGTCCAAACCCGGAGCGGCGACCTGCTGCCCAGGTTGCAGAAGGGGATTCGTCTGTCGCGTGCAGGCCGGCGGATGCTCCACCGCGGCATCGCGCAAGGCAGTCACTGGGCCGGTGGTCGCTGCGGCAACCAGGCGCCAGCCCATTTCCGCGCGCAGCTGCGCGTACTCGATGAGGACGCGTGCCGGATCGGACCAGCCGAACCACAGCTGCCGAAAAAGGTCGTCCACCAACGGATCAGTCGCCAGCACGCGGACCGACCGGGGGATGAAGACGCCGGCGGGGATGTAGCTCGCCCCGTCGTTGGAGGTGACGACGGTTTCCGTGCCGCTCGGTGAGCGGAAGACACCCACAGCCCACTCAATTGGGTAGTTGACCGCTTGCGCGGCGTGCTGAAGTTTCCACGTCAACTCCTTGGCGGCCGCCGCGTCGGCCGATTCCCGCCGTTCGCGTGCCGCAGCCGTCTGCCCTGCTGCGACCACGCTCGCCGGAATCAAGGTCGCACCGCCGCCAGCGCTCGACGGCGATGGTGAGGCCGATGGAGTGCTGCTACCGGCGCCGATCGTTCCCGCCGGCATCGTCGCCGCGGGGGCCGGAGCAGCGCCCGGCGGGGGTCCCATCGAACCGGGCGGAAGCATCATAGGTGCGCCACCGCCGCCGGTGCCCATTCCCGCCCCGGTAGGAGCTGCGGCCGGAGCGGCCGGGGCCACCATGCCTGGCTGAGCTGCGGCTGGCGACATTCCACCGCCCGGCGCGGCGGACACCGGTGCAGCGGGAACGGCGTGCCCGCCGCCCGTCAACGCCGGGGACGGGCTCGGTGGCGCCGGCGGCGGAGCCGCGGGCATCCCACCACCGATACCGGCTCCGGTCGAAAGACCCTGAGTAAACGCTGCAGCAGGCGATCCAGCGCCTGTGCTCGAGGCGGGCAACCCACCGGCGCTCGGCAACCCGCTTCCCGCAGCGGGCGTTTGGCCCATCCCGCTACCCAGCGGGTTCGACCCCATCCCTGGCATGCCGCCACTTCCAAGACCGCCCGGCATCGTCGGTATTCCACCGGAGCCCATGCCTCCGCCGCCACCGCTGCCCATACCGCCCATCGACGGCATACTGCCCCCGCTCAGCGGTGAGGCCGCTGCGCGCGGCGAGGTGGCGCCAGGTGTCGCCTGAGTGACCGGGCCGGTCGCCGTCGTGATCCCGTCGCCGGCCGCCGCCCTGATCCCTTCGTCGCCGCCCGCGGCCGCTTTGATCCCAGGCTCAACTCCAGATTGGGTAGCCGAGGCGCCTGACGAGGCGTCGGCCGGCGGCTTTTCGGTTGGCTTGTCCGCGCTGCCAATATCTCGCGGGCTCTTCCACGGGTCATCCTCATGCACGATGCCTGGCGATGTGTTGTCGACGGGTTGAATCGCTGGGCTGTTCGGGACGTCGCCGTATCTGGTCAAAAGGTCTAGTGCGCGGGTGTTTTCGGTGCTCCCTTTAAAGGAAGTGTGTAGCGCCATCGCAGCTTCGACACCCCAACCGGTCTGGGTGCGGGCCTGCATGTGGTACTGCGTCACCAGGGCCTCGCGCTCCCCCGGCAGCTTCGCCGACTGGATCTTGGCGTCTGCGTCGCGCACCAACTGGTCCTGTGCTGCGCCAGTTTCCCGCAACACAACGGCGATTCCGTTGCACTTCGCCGCTACGCCGTCGTGCCACTCACTGATTGTCTTGGCTTCCTCGGCCAGCAGTGCTCCGGCTTCGTGCGCTTTGTCGAAACCCGTTGCGTCAGCTGCATCTCGGAATGCCGCGTTGTCTTGCACGATCTGCTGGTGAATACCATTCCATGCCTGGGCGCCGGCTCGGTACGTCAGTTCCTGGGCGTCCCAGTGCGCGGGGTCAGGCGGCACCATGTCCGGCGTAACGATAAGCGGGCCATACGATTCCGCCGGTCCCCCAACCGAAGGCATCAGCGCAACCCGCACGCGGGGGCTATCACATCCACAAGATCGTTCCCCCGGTCGCGCGCGGCGTTCGATGAGTTCCAGTCTCGGACGTTTGCGCCGTGAAAGCTGTCGATCTGGGCCGCGGTCCATTCCTGTATTAGCTTGCGCAGCTCCGGCGGCGTGGCATCGCTCGTCTGGCTGCGGAGATACGCAATCTGGGATGTAGCGACTAGCTTTTCGCTCGTCCGTGCATTCCGCGTCCCGGGGCTCGAACCGCCAGTTGATTCAGCGAGCGAGGCGCGCACCTTCCCCGCCAGAGCTAGCGCCCGGGCGGCCTCATCCCATGACGCGCATGCGGCAACTTTCGCAGCTTGAACTTCGGCGCTGCTGTACTCGGCTGGTGGTGGTGGCACGACGTTAACGGTGTGCTGTGCCGGTGTGATTGGGTTGGCGAGCGCCGCGGCTGTTGCCGCCGTCGCCACCGCAGCGGTGACCAATGCCCCTGCGGCGGCGAAGATTCCAGCACGCCGCGGCCGCCGAGTTGGGGGTCCACCTGCGAGGGTGGGAGTCGCGGGTGGACCACCAAGTGGTGGGGTCGACTGAGTAGTCGACCTCGCGTACATCGTCATACCGCCACGGTCCCGCCGCTCGGTAGGAGCGTGAGCGCCTGCCGGTTCTCCTGGTCGATCGTCGCCATGTTCATCACGTACTCGGTCTTGCGTTGATAGATGCTCGCGATGCGCCGGCCTCCGCCAGCATTGAGGCCCTGGCGAATCACCTCATCCTCGGCAACGGTCTCAGCCAGCGGTGCCCACATCGGCCGGGCCACGCAGTTCGCTGCCGCGGTCGACGACGCTGAACCGGCAGGCGCTTGGGCCGCGGTCTCGGCGACCAGTGCCGGTGCTGATGCGTTCGCAGCCTGAGCCTCGGCGGGCTTGAGGGTGAAGGGCTTGGTTACCGCTGGCATTGGATTTCCCCTTTACTTCTGGCAGGCGGCATGGACTTTGTCCATTGCCGTCTGGCCCTGCTGGGCGGGTAGGTTGCGGTCCTGGCCACTGGTGTCGGCGGCCAGGACGCCCAACGTGGCGTCGATGTAGTCGTTCATCGGGTCTGCGATGTCGCGCGGCGTGGCCGGCGGGGTGTGGAGCCGCAGGTACTCCATCTCGACCAAGACCACGGATTGCTCGTTGGCCAGTGCAGCCTTGTACTCGGGGCTGTCCCGGTTGGGCAACGCCGCGACCAACGGAACCGAGGCCTCGTACACCGCGGCTACCACGGATTTCGCTGCCGCGCAGGCTTCGTCGCGAGCAGCGTCGACTTCCTGCGCGCTGTAGGTGGGCGCCGAGGGCGTCACCGTCGTGGTGATCGGTGCTGGATCAGGCCGGGTCCACGCAAGGGCACCCATCACCACCGCTGCCACTGCGAGGGCCACCGCACCACCTGATAGCACCCACACCGACTTGGGGGTGCGTTCGCGCGGCGGGGCGGCCGGCGGCGGTGGCATGTAGGTGGGTTGCGGCTGAGGCGGATAAGGCGGAAGGACGCCAGTTGAACCGCTAGGAGGGAGTCCGCCCGTCGGCGGCTGCTCCGGGCCACGGGGAGGGGCCCACGGCGAGCCCGGACCCGCCGTAGCGGGTCCGACCTGCGGCGACGTGCCCTCACTCATGCATCAACCGTAACGCCGACACACGACATGTGGCCACCGGCACAAGCCGATTCGCCACGACGATCCAGCACAGCGCGTTCACTAGGACAGATCGCCGATCAGGTGGGCAGCCTCCAGCGTTGCCTGCTCAGCGTTCCTCTCGATTTCGTCGAACTCGGCGCAGGCTTCGGCAACGGCGGCCTGCAGCGTCGTGCTGATCACTCGCTCGAGCCCCTCATTGGTGTACCGGGTTGTGCACCCTGGGGCCAGCGACAACGACATCAGCCGCCCCTGGTGGTTGACCGAGAGCTGCACATCGCCGTTGGCGCTTTCCATGTGCACGTTGATGCTGGCCCACTTCTTCCGCAGATCGCGCAGGGTCTGCTGCACTCGATCGATGGTGGCGACGTTGCGGGCGACCAGCTCGGCGTCGGACTCATAGGCTGCGGTCATTTCGCATCCCCTTCGCTGTCAGGTGGCATCGTGATGCGGCGGCGCGGGCGTCCGGGCGCTGGCTGGTGACCGGTGGCGGCTTTGGATGCGGCGGCGTTGTCGACGCTGACCGTCTGTCGCCGCTCAACTTCACCCTTGACCGGCTCTCCGTTCGGAATCGACGGGATCACCACGGTCTTGTCCGGCGGTGGCTTCGCACGGTCACCACCAGCTCCGCCGCCGCCGCCACCCATGCCGCCCATCGGGGGCATCATTCCCATCCCGCCCATGGCGCCCATGCCGACACCCGCTGTCCCGGAGGGCGTGCCCACCGCCCCGCTCGCGGTCGGAAGTGCCGACAGCCCGCCAGTGGGGGCCGACGCGGCGGCCAGCGCGCCACCGCCTGGAGGCAGCGATGTATCCAGCCCGGCTGGCTCCATGCCGCCGCCACCTCCGCCGCCGCCCCCGCCACTGCCCAGGCCGCCGCCTTCGAAGTCGGTCAGTCCTGCATCGTCGAGGGGGTCGTCCAAACCGAGGTCGGGTTCCTCTTGCATGCTCGTCGCAGCACCCTGCATGACCTGCTGGGCAGCCCCCATGAGCTGCTGCGGGACGCTGGTCACCGCACCCATGGCGCCGCCTAGCGCACCCGCCAGCGCTGAGGGGATCATCGCCGCCATCGGCAGCACCTGCTGTATCGGGTCACCACCCATCGGCGAAGCACCTTCGCCGCCGGCCAGCAGGGGGTCAGCTGCTGGATCCGCCAACGGGTCGGCTGCGGTGGCACTGGATGCCGCGTCCGCCTCGGACGAGGTTCCCGTGTCCTGCTGCTCGTCACTTTCGCCCGGCTTGCGCTCGCCCGGGTGGCCAGAGCCCTCCCTGGGGGCGCTCGCGCCGTCGTTCACGATGTCGGTGACCGGCGGCGGTGGCGGAGGGGCTTGGGGTAGCTCGGCGAGGTGGTAGGACACTCCAGCCGTGGTCGCCTTCGTATCGAGCTGCTGAAGGTGGCTTCCGTACCGCACGTACTGCTCTGAGCCCATTAGACCGCCGGTCTGCATCATCAGCATCTGCGCCCGGGTCATCGACTGCCGGGTATCAGCGAACTGCTGGGTACGCGGCGTCTCCTGCTGGGTGCGATCGAAACGGCCGCCGTGGTCGTGGGCGGCCCGGGCGACGGTGGCCGAGTGCGCCGCCATCTCTTCAGCCCACGACGCGAACTTGTTCAGCGCCGCCGACAACTGTGGCCCGGTCCGCCCGGTGATGCCCGCAGCGACTGCGCTCTCGGCATTTCGGGCCGCGACCGCGCACGCCTCGAAGGCGCTCTCGTAGGCGCGGCACGAAGTGTGAAACGTCGAACCGGTGGCGCTGCTCCCGGCTTCGATGAGCCCGGCGGTCGCCTCGCCGGGACGCGGGGCCATGGGGGAGATCGGTGTCTCTGGTGCCACGGCGTTGGTCTTGACCGCCGCCTGAGTGACCGGCCCGCCCACTGGTCCCGCCGGTCCCCCACCAACGACGAGCGATGCCGCGTTCGCGGCCTCTATCTCGGCCATGTTGGTGCTCACCGCGGCAACAGCCTGCGCGGCCGCGGTTAGGACTGCTGCACCGTCAGATGCCCGGCTGGACAGTACTCCCCCGTGCTCGGTGAGGCGAGCCGCCGCGGTGGTCGACACCTCGTCTGGGGCCAACGGTGCATGGACTGGAGGTGCCGCAGCGAGCGCAGCCAAACTGCCGGCGGCCGACGTCAGCGTCGCCGCAACGGTGGATAGCCCGCCGTACGACACGTCAAGACGCGGCCCCCCGCTGCTTGGCATGTCTCCCCCTTAGAAGTCGATGGTCAGAAGTCGATGGTCGTCGCGAACGCGGCCACCTGGTCCTCGGTGGGCAGAAACGGGCCTACGTTCTCCACGTGATTACGCTCCATCTCCAAGCGAAGCTCCAGCTGAGACCGCAAGTAGGCCAGGGTGTTCAGTCGGATGATCCGCGCCGCCAGCTCCTCATCGGCGACGTCCATCGCCTCCGGCTCGAGCTGCACGCCAACCGAGGCGCCCCGCCGGTCGACACTGACGATGATGGACTCATCGCGGCTGGTGGCCTCGAAGACCTCCACCGTGGTCTGCTGCGCGGACTCCACCATCAATCCCCCTACGCTCCAAACGATCTCATGGTCAGGCGTGCACGGTTCTCGGCTTCGATCCGCTCGTACTCGGCGGCCGAGGCGAGCAAGGCTTCCCGCATCTCTTCATGCCGCCGCTGCTCGCTGGCCAACGCCGCATCCCGCCTGCGGGCGACATCGTTAACCGATGCCTTGACCTGGTGATACAGCGGACCCAATGTCTGCGCCTCACTAGTCATCCGCTCGTTGTCCGCGCGAGCCGCCACGATCTGGTCGATGGCCTGCGCGTGCACCTCGGCACGACGACGCAGCTCGGCGGGATCAACCTCAAATACCACGCTCATAACCTAACCCCGTTCTCATGGGTGCCGAGACACCTCTTTAGTGGGCCCCCGCCAGCACCGTTGCTGCCGGGGATGTCTGAACCTGCGGGCGAGCCCAGCCCAGGAAGTTCGGTCCGGTCGGCATCTCCTCGACAGGGGTGACCTGCCCGTTCAGCCAGACCTTGCCGCTACCGAGGGCCATCACTCGATGGTCGGTGAACTGGGCGTAGTCCATCAGCTTGAGTTGACTCGGCGAGACCGGTTCGTTCACCGGGGCCCCTGGCGGCAGCACCGTGATCTGAGCCTGTCCCGCCGCGTCGTCGAGGCTGGCACCTTCGACGACCAAGCGCCCAGCGTGGGCCAGCTGCGGGCTATCGGCAGTCGCGGTCGAGCCGTCGGGCAGCTTCACCGAGACATCCGGGCCGGGCTGAGGTGGTGGCACTTGCCCGGCTTCGGCCGCCACCGGCTGCGGCTGCTCCCCCTCACCAGGCTTGGCCGCTGCCGGTTCGGCCGCGGGCGAATCCTTCTCGTCTTCGGCAGGAGCTTCCTCGCCGCCCTTGTCTTCTGTCCTGCTTGCCTCGGAGGGGTCGTCGTCGGGCTTGTCGGCCAAGGGGTCGTCCCTGAGCGCATCGGCAGGGTGCTCCGGAGCGCGCGCGGAGGCTTCCTTGATCGCGCCGCCGATCGCACCACCCAGATCACCCAAGGGCAGTCCGCCGCCCATTCCTCCACCCATTGCGGGCATCATCGAGCCCATGGCGCCCGGAAGCCCTGAGAGTGCACCCATCGCCGGGCCTGCCAGGCCGCCCAGGCCGCCCATCAACGGATCCGAAGCCAGACCGCTCAACAGGGGGTCGTTGGCCAGGGGATCCCCGGCACCGGCGCCCGCGTCAGCCGGCGCAGGTGCCGCTGAACTGACTGTGCCACTACCATTTTGACCGTTGTCGCCCGAGGCGGCCGGGTCGGCGGAGCCGTTACCCATGCCCGTGCCCGCGGAGTCCTTCACCGAGTCGTAACGCTGTGAGAGCGCGTCGAGAACCTCGGCCTTGGACTCTGCGTCCATTCCCGACGATTTGACGATGCCCAGGATCTCCTGGGCCTTGCCCTGGAGGAAGTCGTTGAGCTGCTGCTGCCCGGCCGGGGTGTCCAAAGATGGTCCCAGCTTGTGGATTTGGTCGACCAGAGCGGACTGCAACGCCTGCAGCTGCGCCTTGCCCTCTTCGGAACCGGTCTTGGCGCCCAGAACTGCATCGACGAGTTCCTCGTCGGCCTCGGCCAGCGCCGTTTTGTTCTTGGCCAACGCATCATCGACACGTTGCGATGCGTCTGCCGCCCGCCCCGAGAAGCCGTCATCAGTCGGCGCTGAGGCTGGGGTCTGGCCGGGAGTGGCCGACGGGGCGTCCACGCTCGCGGGCTGCGTCGCCGGTGGGGCACCGGGCGGGTCGACGGGCTTAGCCCCGTTGAACAAGGTGGGGTTGTCCAGCCGCAGGGCCCCTAGGTACTTGTCGTCGAGGGTTGTCGGCAGGTCGCGGTTGGCCAGCCACTCCTCGGGATGGTGCTTCGCGCGTTGATACATGTCGTTGAGCGCGTTGAAGTCCGCGTCGTTGAGGGTTCCGCGCCAGTCCGGCTTGTAGCGCGTGATGTGGTCGATCGCTGCGACGACCTCGGCCGCGGCTGCCATCAGCGGACACCCGCCCCTGACCCTCCACAGCACGACACCGTTCTATCCGCCACCGAGACCTGAGCATTGGGCGGTGTGCCGGACAGCTGGTCAGCTGCGTCGGCGAGCATTGCAGCCAGCAGATGCGCCACCAAAGAATTCATGGTTTGGACGATAGAAGCGGTGTCGGGCAAGGGTCCACCACCAGAGCCACATTCGTGTTCGATCGCGGTGCCTACACCGCAGGATCATCAGGCCTTCACGGGGTGTCGGGCTCTGCTCCAATCACGTGTCCTCACGGACCAGCGCGATGCGGCGCTTCTCGAAACAGCGTGTGAGACGAGGCTGCAGCACTGTCGACACCAGTTGAGCAGCACCGCTTATCGCAAAACTCCCCGCGGTCGACCGAGCATGAAAAAATGCGAGCATCGTGCCGCCGCGACACGGCCAGCAGCGCTTGTCGATGAAACGCGGCGGCCCGGACTGCTAGCCCTTCTCCGCCGAGCTTCCGGCGTGCGTATGCGATGATCACGTCGTCTGGCACTCACCCGCTCGACATCGAATCTTCGCTCAACCCGCGGTGCAGTCTCCGACGCCGCCGAGCTGTCACCTGGCGCACGCATCTCAGGAACGCCGCATCTGAATGAACACACTCGCCGCAGAATTGTGCAGCGCGCCAGGCGTGTCTGGTCGGTTAATCCGACCACTTGTGACAAACTCGACTGCACCATGAGAACCACCAGACACATCCATCGCAGTGCCATGGGGGCCCTGCATGGCCTGGCTAGACAGGAGTCGCCAGCGTCTAAATGACGAGATCCCCGCCGAGGCGGGGATCTCGAAAGGTGAACCGAAGGGCCAACTTCAGTTCACCACAACCACCACAACCGAATTCTCCAACCGATTTTGGGGTCAGTCACGTCGCTCTACGAGCGGCGTGTCCGGCTCCAGGATAAAGGACACCCTTGTGAGCCGCAATAGCGCAGCAACCACTGCGCGCACAAGAGGTTGCCGGCATACGGGACCCTTCGCCGCGCAACCCCACTCGGCAGACCGACCGTGACCACGTTCGCCAATTCCGGCGCGACGTCCTTCCACTCCGCACGGCTTACCCCTGAATTGGTGTGGAAGCGCCTTGCGCCGCTCGTCGCCGCCCCGGGTCGCTCGCGTATGCGCGTATGGAGCGCTGAGACCAAGAAGTTCAGTGACACTGCCAAACGCACCGACAGGCTGCCCACCCGACCGTCGGCGGTGTACTTATACAACCGCGGACGCACTCACTTGCTGTGGCTCGATTTCGATTCAAAGCGCTATGGACGCAACGCTGTCGAGGCAGACATGGCCGCAGCGACTTCGTGGCTCACCCAGTGCGGCGGCGTCGTCATCGCCGACCGCTCGACGAGCGGTGGCGGCCATTTGCTCTGCCCGTTGGCGATTGGCACGTCAGCGTCACTTGACGAAATGGTCCCGATCGTCCGCCTCCTGGCCGCACGCCTCCCCACACTGGACATCACTCCCAATACGAACGCCGACACCGGCTGTATGACCCCGCCGGGCAGCCCTTGTCGTGAAGGCGGGCATCGCCAACTCGACGGCGACCTGGGCTACGCCATGGAAGCGCTCACGACCAGATCGGAAGCCGACCTCTTGCCGCGGCTCAGCATGCTGCTTGGCGCACTCAAGGACCGGACATCACCCCGACGCGGCGAACCCGCCCCCGCAGAGACGCCCGCTGACCACCGCGTCTACACCGACGGCGAGGGCGACAACCGCAGGCTTGCAACCGCTTACGTGCGCAACGACCCCCTACCTCCAGACGTCCTCGGCTACGCCACTCGCGCGATCATCTCCCCTACCCGACCGACATGGCAGTCCAACCACGAAGCCCGCATGTCAGTGGTGACCCAAGCCATCGCTCGCGGACACAGCCTGTCCAGCTTGCGCGACATGATCGCCTCCGGCGGGCCCTGGGAACATGGCCTCGGAGCCGCCTACCGCCGCTATGGCCAACGCGCAGACGTAGCTCTGGCCCGCGACGTCACAAGAGCCACTGACTGGCTCATCACCAACGTAGTTTCATCCTCTCCCCCGCGGCACAAGAGAAACTACACACAGGGGGGGCAGCGGGGGTACAGAGGACCGCTGCAGCTCCGGGTGTGGTTGGCGAACGCACTGTCGTGGGCAGACGGGGAGTACGCCGGCAAGCGCTACCGGTGGACGGTTCACGCGGTGCTGCAGGCAGTTGCCTTCCATGCCCTGGTGGCGGGAGAGCAACGATCCGGTACTTGGGTGGTGGGTGTCGGCGGCCGAAGCTTGTCGTTGAGCGCCGGCCTGCTGAGCGACGACACGATTTGGCGAGTGCTAGCCGACCTGCGAGATCGGCCCGGCTCGCCATTGATCCTGGTTCGCCAGCACATAGGCACCGAACCCGACGTCTACGCGTTGACGAGCCAGAATGTCGTTCATTCCGACATGAGACGTTCCGAGCGAGTCCGGATCGAACCGGTGCACGATGCGTGGGTCGTACTTGGGCATCATCTGCGCCGGGTCTACGAACTCGTGGCACACCACGGTTTGACGGACAGAGCGGACGTCTACGCCGCGGCGACGCTCGTTCGGGCGACCGGTGACGCGATGATTGCCGACCTACAGACCGCCGGCTTGATCACGTCCACCGGCAGGGGCACCATCGGCCCAGGAACACATACCTTGGACGATATCGCCGATCGACACCACTTGGACGAAACACGGCGTGCCCGACTTGCCAAGCACCGGGAGGAACGAGCGGCTTGGCGGTCCTGGCTCTGCGAGCGTGAGGAGCAACGGGCACAGTCACTACCTATTACTGAAACAAGGCCTTGTGTGTTCGGTGCCAGCGCCCAACACACCGAGCCAGCCGACCCGGATTACGCGGCATGGTTGAGTGCGGTTCTAGCTACGGGGCCACCTGACGCCGAGCCTTCAGGCGACGAACTCCACGCGATAGAACTCGTCGCCGACCTATTGGGCGGCCGCATCGTTGCGTGACAAACGAGGTACCGTGCAACGAAGCCTGCGACTGCTCGTCCGCTATGAGGCTTTCGCCGTCATCTCCTGATCCTGCACGTCGATCTCGCGGCAAAACGCGCGCGCCTGTTCAATGAGTTCCTCCACGGCCGGTGCGATCATCTCGGCGATCTTGGTGCCGTGCGCTTCGGCGAACCGTTTGAGGGCTTGGTGATCGTCCTCGCTTACGCGACGTGCGACGACCTTGTTCGACGGTCGTACTTCCCTGCTCCGCCAGTCGGGCCGGATTCGGCGGGCAGGCGTGGCCTGTGCAGTCGTCTTCGCCATGATCGCTGCTCCGTTTCGCCTCTGAACGCCCACTGCAATAGCAGGCTCTACTGTTCCTATGTCGTAAATACCGACACGATCACCTTAGCGCGACGGCTGCTCGCCACGTTGGAACGGAACCCGCGTGTCGGCGATTCCGACGAATGATGGTATTAACAGCATAACTGCACTTCACGCCGTCTCGTCAGTCGATCGGTGGGGCTATACTCAATGCCTCAGAGTCAAGCCAGCAGGAGCGGGAGGCCAGTTGAATTCGTCGTCCTCCGGCGCCCAGCCCGGCCGGCCCACCGTGCCCTTGTCCCAAGCGGCGAAGATTTTGGGCAAAGACTGGCGCACGGTGAAGAAGCTGGTCGAAGCAGGAGCAATCGAAGGTGGGTCGCATCTTGTCGCCAAGCGACGCACTTACTACGTTTACGCCGATCAGCTCGCCCAGCCTCGAACCGGTGTGCGAAGCGGTCATGATCGTGGCCTTGCCGACACCATCGCTGATCTTCAGCGTGAACTCGAACTCTCGCGCGCCGCCGAGGCGCGCGCTCATGAGGCCGAAGCTCAAGCACGGGCAGTTGCAGCCTCGGCGCAGGAAACGAACCGCCTCCTCCAAGCCAACCAGGCGATCTTGCTAGGCGCAGTCAAAGACTTCCAACAGGCGAGCGATAGCACCGCTGGCCTCGTAGACGATTACCGAGCCCTCACCGATCGGCACTGGTCAATCGCGAACCAGTACCGAAGCTCCGCCAGCAGCTTTGCCCAGGCCGCGGACAACTTTCAGAGCATCCTCGGCCACATGCTTACTCCCGACGACATTAGTTCGCTCACGTCAGACGGCCGAGCCGACGAGTGATTCACAAGACCGGTAGCAGCAACCTATAAAGCGGTTGTGAGGAGTCGCAGCCCGAGACGAAGCGGATCAACCCTTCGGTCGCGTCGTGCTTGGGGTGTCCCCCGCGACTGGACGGTAGCGAGCAGCTAGTTGCCGTCTTCTGAGACTGGTCAGCGTGGCGGAAGAGGAAGCGGCCGACGGACCCGCCGGAGGCATCGCACGGTCCCGTTGCACGGGCGGCCTAACGGGCCGCCGGCCAACGCTTGACCGGCCCGATGCAGTCTCCGTGCTCACATTGCCCGCGTTTGACGTCCGACTGCGCTGACGTCGGCTACGCCTGCCAGCGCCAGGGGGGTCGGCACCAGGTTGCCGCTGGCGCCAGGCGAAGCCTCGTCGGCGACCGCGTCGCCGAAGCACCCCGCTCGCCGTGTCACTCGGCCTGAACGGCAACGTGCTCTAGCGTTCGACAACACCGGCGGGCAAGAATGACACAGTGGCTCCGCTGATCCACGGCCGTGCGCGTGTTTTCCGTGACCGGTGCATCTCACTAATCTGGAACCCGATGTCGACTTGATGCACTCGCCGACAGTGTGACTATTGCTTCCCGTGTGCCCTAGCCAGTTCTTGGAGCGCTACTGATCAGCGGAACAGCCACGGCGTAGCGTCATCATCGATCGCGCGGTGTTCGTCGCAGGAGGCCGATCCAGTGTTAATTCCTCCGCGCAACCTTGTTCCGCTCGGCGACCTTGCTTTGGCCGTGGGAAACGCATGGCGGAACGGCGATTTCGGCCTGCGCGTGGCATATTCACGGCGCTGGTCACCGATTCAGAGAAGTCGACTGTCAGGTGGAAGCTTGCCCGAGGAGGTCGCGAAGCCGATGTACGCCGTCGGGCCCGAGGTAAGTGCGCAGCGCGTTGGCGAGCTGCTCCGGCTTGCTGTCGAAATCGGCAATCGCCGCGGAGATGACCCGTGATCGGCTGGGCGGACGTTTGTTGTACGTACTCTCATCCCCCATTCCGTTGGGACGATCTTGACTCGCCTGCCACCGTGCCACCTGCTCGGCCAACGGTACGCGGGCAAGTTGCCGTGCGTCGCGAATGGCGAGTTCGCCGCGGCGCAGCGCGGTCTGCAACTCAGGTGCGAGGTGGAGCAGTGCGCGCCGCTGAGACACCCAAGCGCCCGTCTTGTGCAGCCGTGCAGCGGCGGCGTCGGCACGCCCGCACTCAAGGACCAGTGCTTCGACCGCGCGCGCTTCTTCGATGACATCGAAATTTTGGCGGTCGACGTTCTCCGCGATGCTGGCTGAAATCATCGTGACGCGATCGCGGGCGACGGCGTCGTTGACGACGATTGCCAAGTCGTTGCGTCCGTATTTGTGGGCGGCTGCCAACCGTCGGCATCCGTTGACGACCACGTAGCGGCTGGTGATGTCGTCGTCGGGGTAAAGGTGGAGATAGGCGGCGCGGCTGACGACGAGGGCGGGTTGAAGTTGAATGTCGGCTATAGACGCAAGGTCTGCCAGATCGCCAACGTCATCCCGGGGGTTGCGAGGATTGGCCGTTAGGTCGCTCAGGGGCACGGTGTGTCCGGGTACGTCGTCGCGTGGTGGCTGTCCCTTGTCGACGGGTGATTTGTCGCCGACCGACGCTACGAGGTCGGCGAGGTTGGTGCGTTGTCCGCGAGCCATTAGCGTGACGCTCCGACGTTGAGTTCGAGGGCGAGTTTGTAGAAATCTTCGCGTGCCTGTAACGCGACCCGATTGGCTGGGTATTCGGTGACGACTTGACCTTCGGCGCTGGCGCGGACGTGGAGCTTGTAATGCCGGATCACGGTGTTGGCCAGAGGCCAGCCATTAGCCTTTACGAAGTCCTTGGTCTGGTCGAGGTCGTAGCGGCCATCGCGGGGATCCCAGTTGTTGATGACCACGAGGTAGCGCAGGCCGCGAGGTTGCAGCACCTTGGTGATGGTGCGCGCGGTTGGGTCGAAGCTCAGCGGTTCGGGCTCGATTGGCACGATCACTTGGTCGGCCATGTCAAGGACGGCGCGTAAGACATCGGCTGCGGGCCCCCGCCCCAAGGGGTCAGAGCCGTCACCGTTGCTGTTGAGGTCGATCCAGCCCGGGGTGTCGACGTAGACGTGCTGAATCCCGGGCAGGTCTTTGAGGGCGGCCAGGCCAGCCAGATCATCGTGCGCCTGGGCGATGTGAAACGGAAGATCGTTCATCCGGGAAGCCCACCAGATCGCCGAACCCTGAGGATCGACCGAAAGCGCCAGGACCGGCGAACTAGCATCTGGATCGTCGCCGCGATTGAGAACGTCAGCAGTCACGGCGGCGAGATTGACCGAGAGGGTGCTCTTGCCCACGCCGCCCTTCTGATTGAGCAGGACATGAATAGCCATCGATGGCCTTTCCGTATGCTTCCCCCGGCAAGTGCGGAGTACTTCGGTGACGCTTTTACCTTACGGTCGGGGGGCGAACCGGGCCGCTCGACACGCTGATCGTGGCATCACGTGAGCCAATGGCACTGCGGACGGATGGTCGAGCCCACGCAACTCCGCGACCCTTGCGCATCGACGTCGCAGCAGCCCTGGCGCACCGCTGCAAGCCCGGTCAGCTCTCGCAAACCCCGTCAGACGATTCAGCACGGTATACCCTTCCCAAGGTGCGTCGGCACATACGGCGGGCCGCAGCGCCGCGACCGATTAACCGCGGTTAATCGGCCACCCCGGGCCGCAGCGGCCTCGGGTCAAGTGACCGCATGTGACCGTAGGTCAAGATCGGCCAGGCCGCAGAAACGACGTAGCGACTAGGTGGGCCTAGCACCCCTTTGACTCGGCGCCAAGGCGCACAATGCAACCGACCCATGCTCATATGCCGCGTACACCTTCTGACGGTGCCCCCGCGGACGTTTCGTCACAGTGACGCTCATATCGACCACTCCGCGCGTGTACGACATCAGACCTTTGGCGACGCGGCGACCTGCGCCCGTGAGAGGACCCAGCCTCATGGGCGGCCACCGGCGACCGCCTGACCATTCCTGACACTGCAGGACCGCGCTATAGTCGAGCAACGCTGGCGCGGCAGGCCCGCTCGTATGACACGCACACCGGCGCGCGACGAAATTGTATGCGTCAGTGAAATACTGACAGCATGGCAACTCGCCCCAAGGTTCATCGAACCGAGGCCGCGAGGGCCGTGACGGTCATCGCTCGGCGGCGGGCGAAGGTCGATGATCGACACCGCGAGTTTCTGCCTGACTCGGAGGACTCCGACCCCCGTGAAGTGCTCGATTACCTGCAGCGATACAGCGGATCGGACATTCCACGTTGGGTGCTGCAAGCCGATGTCTGTGACGCGCTGACCCTCAATAATTGGTTGTGGTGGGAGGACCGGCGTCGCGAACTGCACTTCCTCAAAGCCGGCCGCGCGCGGGGACTGTTCCTCACCCAGCTCGGCGCGCAGGTCGGCGTCGGCAAGCAGGGGGTGCTCGACCGCATCGACCGCCTCGAGGCGCTTCTGCGCTACGACCGGCCGGATGAGAAGATCACCCGCGCCGCGCGCCAAGCTGCACATTCCGCAGAGCATCGTCGCTCCACCGAAGTCCACTGGCTCGAACAACATCGCGACGAGGTACGAGCGCTAGCCGCGGCGCTGGTCATCCAGGCCGGAAGTTTCGAGCTGGCCGACGAGGACCGAGAATGGATCGACGAACTCGCCATCGACGTCCGCGATGAGGTCATGACCCCAGCAACCATGGTGGTGCTCGGGCTTGCCGCGGGGGAGCTACGGACGTCTCGCGAAGTGCTCGCCCTCGACAGCACGCGTCCGCAGAAAGTACACACGATCCTGGCGCGAGCTGACGATTTGCGCTGCAAGTTCGCCGCTGTCGGAAGCGGTCGCGGACACGCCCGGGAATGCGGATAGCCCGGCTACTCCCCTGCCTACCCGCCCGGTGTGGCCGTGCTTCCACCCGCCGCAGCACTGCCTCAGAGCTGTCTGGCGCTAAGGGGACGGTGTCCGTTGTCGACTGGCATCCGTCACTACTCCCGAACATCTAGCTGCGCCCGCGTCGTTCGCCACCTCTCCCATCTGCTGCATTGAGCGCCACGCGATGTACCACGGCGAAGGTGGAGGCCACCGGAGGGGCGGCTGCGCGCGCCCCACGCCTTACCTGGTGTGCCGATTCCTGGCCAACAGGCGTCGCTCCCCCACCGACCTTGCACCCAATACGCGCTGACCTGCGATGTCCGGGTAACTGGCGGACGACGACACGACTGTTTCACGGTCCTATGCCGGGCGACCAACGTCAGGCATACGAACTAACGACAGGCCGTGACCGGGTGTGTGGCGGCCCTGTGCCAGCGTGGATCACGGCCGAATGACCGCATATAGACCCGGGACTCTGTCGATTTGCCTACCGGGTCACCAACGTCCGGTCGTACGAACGACATCCGGACGGACTCATGAGCCGCAACCACGTACGAGTGTTCGGATGATTGTTGGGCCAGCGGAACGTACGGACGTCGGTCAGGCACCCGCGAGATCGACGTCCTAGGCACCGGTGGACTGCTCGCACAGTGTTCAGCCTGTTTGGCCGAGCGTTCGTACGAAACGGACCACCTACGGAAGTCCGACGGTGAGCACAGGTGCATACACGCCACATCAGTCACGTGTGTCACAGTTCGGTATCGCGGGGGTGTGTCAATCCGGTCGTGCCATCGCGCAGACCTACGGTGACGCGTATGACGATGAGTGGACAAACACGCGTGGTCCTGGTCGCCAACCAAAAGGGCGGAGTCGGTAAGTCGACGACGGTGGCGGCCATTGCCGAAATGATCGCGGCC
Source organism: Mycolicibacterium arabiense (assembly GCF_010731815.2). Lineage (NCBI taxonomy): Bacteria > Bacillati > Actinomycetota > Actinomycetes > Mycobacteriales > Mycobacteriaceae > Mycobacterium > Mycolicibacterium arabiense. Next base: position 394,982 of record NZ_AP022592.1, on the reverse strand, counting down.
GCGGGCAAGCGCGGGCGTCGTGTTCTTGTGGTGGACGGCGATCCGCAAGCCAACGTCACGGTCGAGGATCTGGGGGTAGCGGGCGACCGTGGCCAGTCATTGGCTCAGACGCTGCAATTCGGCGCCCCATTGGCACCGGTGCGTGATGTTCGACCCAACCTCGACGTGGTCCCGGGTGGACCTCAGTTGGCTGTCGTCGGCGCGGCCGCGCATCTGATGGTGGAGAACGGCATAGACATGGGGACCAACTTCCAGACACAGCTGACGGCGCTATGTGAATCCGAGGCATACGACTTAGTGGTCATCGACTCCGGGCCGGGGGACGTTCCGCTGCTGGATACCTACCTGTCGGTCGCCAACTATCTGCTCATCCCTACCCGGGACGATCAAGCCAGCCTTGGTGGGGTTGAACGCTTGGCCAAACGGTTCTGGCGGGCAAGGAAGCGTGGGGCGTCGATCCAGCTGCTGGGTGTCTTGCTCTTCGACGTCAACCCGCGCGCCACCAAACGCAACGAGGAAGTCTTCGCACAGGTCAGCGAGATGCTCGAAGGTAGCGGCACTACGCCGTTCGACATCACGATCCGCTCGGCGCCGGCAGCAGCGGTCGACATGCGCACCCTGCACAGGACCGCGGGGGAGTTGGTGGCACTGGCCAACGATGAACGCCGCAGCCGGTTGGCCAGGTTGCGGGACAAGCAGACCCCCAGCCGGGCGATGTGGTCCAGTGACCCGAGCGGGCTGGCCGCGGACTATCAAGAGTTGGTGCGCGAGATCGTGGCCCGCCTCAGACGGTTCGAGACGACGATGGAGGAGCGCGTCGGATGAAGGACTCCTCGAGACAGAAAGCAAAAGCCGTCTTTGATCCGACGGCCATCGACGACGACCTCGACGATCTCTGGCCGACGGCGCAGCTGCAGCAGCGCCCCGATGCGAAGACGGCCCGGTCCGCACCCGCCACGCCACCTACAACCCTCAACGAGCTAGAACCTGCGAACGTGCAGATGCGTCCGGAACCCCCGCAGGCGGTCCGAGCGGCCCCCCTAGCGGCGGCGCTGGCATCCGAACGCCGCCACTCGGGCGCAGGTGGAGCGAAAGCCCCGAGTCGACCGACTTCCGTCACAGTGACAGATGCTACGAACGCAAAGCGCATCCGGCCTCCAGAAGTCCTGTTGTCCTCAGAGGTCTACGACGAGCTCTACCGGGCGCAGATAGCTGAGAAGAAGGTGCGCCGCGGCCTCGCACGCACCATGGGCGCCATCGTTCTCGACGCGATCGAAGCTCACGCAGTGCAACTCGCGACTACGTGGACGCATCAGAAGCCAGCGGCAGTGGGGGAGGGCCAGCTCTTCGAACGACCTTCATCGAATGCGGTGCCCCGCCGACGCCGTCATGTCACTGCGCCGCGCACCATAGTGTTGTCAGGAGTGACACCTGCCAATGCCGAGCGTCTCGATGGTCTCGTGACGGCGTGGAGCGCGGGGACCCGCAGCGCACTCGTCGAGCAGGCATTGCGCTACGAGTTCAATCTGATACTCCCAATGAGCTAGGCGCTGCGTACCCGATTAACCGCGGTTAATCGGCTCATGGCTGAGTCGCTGCCGGAGCGCCGCGCACTGCAACTTGCACGGGCGCTCAGCGCGAATTTCGCACCCGTCCTCTGGTCGTGCTTAACCGCGTTCTGCGAGTCGCGATCACGTCGACCGCGCGTGGAAAGCGTTCCCGCGTCAGTCCACGAACGGCGCAGATCGGAGCCCTGACGCCGACCAGATGGACGAAGTGACCTTGGTGGGCGTGTCGTTCCGGGTATTGCGCCACGCAGGTCATGACGCAGCCGTCCGGCATCGCCCCGCCCCGCAGCTGGTTTCATCGGCGCTGTGGCCACAAAGGGTCAGCCTCGTCTCTCAATGGACGTACGGTCGCTATGAGCGTGCCGCCTTAGCCCCAAACCGCACCGGCGTGCCGCTTCGACGGTGAAGTCGTATGGTGTCGCGAACTCCACCCACTTCGCCACTGGTGGTGGTCGTTAGGCCTGGTGGTGGGTGATACTGCCGGTCATGTCCTTGCAGGGTCTGGTTGATGCGACGGCGCACGCGCTTGGTGGTGCCCGCGAGCTGTACGGTCAGGCTCCCGCGGCGTCGGGGTTGCCGTCGACGGGTGGGTTGCAGAGTTTGAAGACCGATTTGAGTGCGTCGGTGGATTCGGTGCTGGCGAGTTGGCGGGGCGGTGGGGGAGAGGGGTACAAGCTGGCTGGTGGCAATGGGGTGGCCGCTCTGAGCGACGTGGTCGGTGCCGACAATCGGGTCGGGCCGCTGGTGGTCACGGCGTCGAATGAGTCCGGCGATGGTCGTGCCGGGATGAACAACGTGTTTAGCGACACTCGGTCTGGGGTCAATGCGATCGCTCCCAGTACCGACACCCCGGCTGGTAAGCAGGTCCTGGTCAGCCACCTCGAAGGCCAGCTCGACCGCGCCAAAGCGCTCCTCACCAAGTCCCAACAACGCGGTCAAATGCTGGCGACGATGATCAAATCCGCTGGCAGCGGCTACGGCGGAGCCCCTATGAGTGGCGGCATGCCCATGGGCGGCGTCATGGGCATGCCGGCGATGGGGGGCGGTATGGGTGGCGCAATGGGTGGGACGTCCCCGCTCAGCTCGCTATCGGCTCGGAGTGGGTTGGCCGGCAAGCTCCCCGGTCCCTCCGGGTCCTTGCCGGGGCGAGGAGCCTCCGCTCGAGGTGCGGCGCCAGCGTCGTCGGCGGCGAAGATTCCGGTCGGTGAAGTCAGTTTCGCCGGGCGGGGCACGTTCCCCAAAGGCCCGGCAGCGATGTCCGAGGCCATCAACGCCGCCCTGGACGCCCGAGGCGTCACCGACCCCGTCGCCCGCAAGCGTTGGCACGACGGCTACATGACCCTGACCGGCCGCGAAAGCGGCCACAATGCCAGCGTCGTCAACCTGTCCGACTCAAACGCCCGCGGCGCCCAGATGTCCGACGGTGCCCCCGCCAACAGCTCCCGCGGCCCCGCTCAATGCATCCCCACCACATTCGCCGGGTACCACCAGCCGGGAACCTCGACGAGCATCTACGAACCGGTGGCCAACGTCGCAGCATCCATGAACTACGTGATGGATCGTTACGGCGTCAGTCCAGACGGGTCCAATCTGGCTTCCCGTGTGCCTCAGTCAAACCCGGGAGCCAGCCCTCGGGGGTACTGATCGCACGGCGAATGCGCCGTTGGTGGTGGTCGTTGGTGTGGGTGGTGGGTGATACTGCCGGTCATGTCCTTGCAGGGTCTGGTTGATGCGACGGCGCACGCGCTTGGTGGTGCCCGCGAGCTGTACGGTCAGGCTCCCGCGGCGTCGGGGTTGCCGTCGACGGGTGGGTTGCAGAGCCTCAAAGCCGATTTGAGTGCGTCGGTGGATTCGGTGCCGGCGAGTTGGCGGGGTAGTGGGGGAGAGCGCTACAAGCTGGCCGGCGGCAACGGGGCGGCCGCGCTGGACGACGTGGTCGGCGCCGACAATCGGGTCGGCCCTCAGGTGGTCACGGCGTCGAATGAGTCCCGCGATGGTCGTGCCGGGATGAACAACGTGGTTAGCGACACTCGGTCTGGGGTCAATGCGATCGCTCCCAGCACCGACACCCCTGCTGGTAAGCAGGTCCTGGTCAGCCACCTCGAAGGCCAGCTCGACCGCGCCAAAGCACTTCTCACCAAGTCCGAGCAGCGGAACATCGCGTTGGCGAACATGGTTCGCGCTGCGGGCGGTGGCTACGGCGGCGGTCGCGGCATGGGTGGCGGGATGCCCATGGGCGGCGGCATGGGCATGCCGGCGACGGGAGGTGGCATGGGTGGGGGATCACCGATGAGTGCCCTCGGCGGGGGGCTGGGCGGCTTGGGCGGCCTCTTCAACCCGATCACGAAGGCCGGGCTGGCCGGCAAGTCCTCGTCGGCGCCGTCCGGCCGCGCGAAGGGCGTTCCGGGTATGCCGGGGCTCGACCGGCCAGGCCTGGCCAACGAGGCCCGGCTGCAGAAGTACACCCGCCGGCTCAGCCGAGCGATCAGCGCCGCCTTCCCCGAGATCAGCGAGATCGGCGGGTATCGGCCGGATTCGAGGAAGTGGCATCCGTCCGGATTGGCGATCGACGTCATGATCCCGCAGTGGGATACCCCGGGCGGCAAGGCACTCGGCGATCGGGTGGTGCAGTTCGTTCAGGCCCACGCCCAGGATCTAGGCCTCGATCATGCAATCTGGCGCCAGGCTCAACACAACTCCGACGGAAGCTCCTCGGGGATGCCGGATCGCGGCGACGCGAACCAGAATCACTTCAACCACGTCCACATCGCCAGCATCGGCGGCGGGTACAGCGGTTACTGATCCTCGGCACGACCCGAGCAGCTATGTCAGTGCCTCGGCGGCCTTTTGGATGGATTCACGACTCTCATGCACCTCGCGCATGACCGCTATCGCGTCGTCAAAGGACTCGGCATCGGGCAAGCTGGCCGCGATGAGGCTCTCCATCTGACGCATGTTGGCATCCAGCGCGTTCAACGCTCCAACACGCGCACCAGGATCATTCAGCTCGCTGGTGAGTACCTCAAGACAGACGTCGCTGATCGCCACGACGGCTGAGGCGATCGATAGAGCTTGACCGTACTGGGTGGCGCTGCGCATCGCGGTCGTGGACGCCGCGCTCGGCGACGCTGGGACAGCCTGCTGAGTACGCCCGCGTGGCGGGACCCGTGGGGGGTCCTCACCATCGCGGATGGCCTGAAACGTGCCCCGAGGCCACTCCAGCGCGTCCTCGAGCTTGGGCACGGTGCTCACTCGAGGAGGCCCTGCACCACGTTCGAGCCGGGTGGCCGTACCCAAGGACACCCCCGCTAGCTCGGCGAGTCTGCGCTGACTCAAGCCCAGCTCGGCGCGGCGACGCGCAATGGAATCTCGGAGCCGCACCAGGGACGGATCAAGTGCATCGTCGCTGGCAGGCGTCGTGTCGCCAGCCTCGTCGTCGATGTCGCCTGTCACAACTCAAAGTGAACCACATGCAAGCCGAACAGACACGTATCTGACTAGGTGCCGCTTGCAGCTGCTATGGGCCCGTGTCCGCCGCCTTGGTGGTGCTTTTGGTACACAACTAAAGCACAATAACGACCTGTCGGTCGATGCCTGCAGAACGAATTTCCTACGTTCGCCGCAGCCACCGCCGGGCGACGCCCGCCTGCAGAGAGAGCCTGGTATGCCCAGTTCAAGGCCGGTCCCAGCGTCGCTGTCGCCGCCCGACAAGCCCGGAATATCGCCCAGATGTCGAGGCGGAATGGGGACAACCCGAGATTAGTGCTGCACAACTACGCCACGTTGGGGTTATGATCGCCGCATGCACAACAAGGGCCCAATTCAAGCTCACTTAGCGCCCAACTACGGAGGTGGTGTGATGACGCATCTAGTGGCCAACCCGATCAACATCGAAAACAACGGGCTATGCAACTACTCAGCCGACCCCGAGGAGTGGTTCGACTACCGCAAGGCCCGGGAGTGCAAGCGGATCTGCGGCAATTGCCCCCTACGCCAGAGGTGTGCCCGCACCGCCTTGGCAATCGGAGCCACCGATGGCGTCTGGGCCGGGGTCGATCTGCCCGGCGAACACGCCACGGTCGAGCAGCACGCCGTAGCCCGCCGGCAGCTGTCCATGGTGGTCGCCGCCATGGACCAACAGCCCGAGTCGCACCGGCAACGCTGCCTGGCGATTCGGGAGGCGATGCACTACGCGGCGTTCCCCGGCAACGGCGCCCTGGTCGAGGAAACGGCCAGTGCCTAGTCCAGGTCCGCGGACCTGCACCAACCGAATATTGCGGGACTACCTCGTCGCGGCGCTGCGCTGTTCCCCGCACCCGCTGACCACCACCGAGCTGCGCCAAGGGGCACCGCCGGTCGCCGTTCCGGGAAGCGTCCGACCCCTCCCCCCAACCCGGGAGACCATCTACCGGTTGCTGCGCAGCCTTCAAGGCGAAGGCATAGTCACCGCGGCCGACACCAACGCCTGCCGACGTGCGTGGATGGCCACCGCAGATCCGGCTGCTGACGACGAAATAGCCTCCCTCGATGCGCTTTTCAATGCTCCCAGTGCATCGACCGAGCATCAACCCTCGAAGTCTGCCCCGTGCCGGCGACGCCGCTGACCGCGGAAGTGCTGGCTGCGCTGGAGCGCGTCGGCTGCCCGGTTACCACCACGGACTTGATGCGGCTGCTCAACGACGGCCGAGCAACCCCGCTCGTCGTCGACCAGGTGTACCGAGCCGCGAATGCGCTGCGCGCCCGCGGAGCCGTTCGTCGCCTGAGCAACCCGAGCAACAAGCGGGTCCGATACTGGGAGGCCGCCGCCGAACCAGGTTCCTGTAGCTGCGGAGCGGCACAACGGGGCGCATCATGACCGCCGACACGAGTACCGGCGAGGAATCCCTGCGCTTGAGCGATTGGCTGCCCACCCTGCTGTCCGGGCGCCCGCACCAGGTCATCGGCGACGACCCCGCCGAGCCCTACCTCCTGCGGTGGTTCATCATCCCGCGAAACCCGATCGTCAACGTCTACCGGCACCGCTTCTGCCGATCCGATCCCAGTGTCCCGCACGATCATCCGTGGCATTTCGCGTCCGTCGTCCTGAAAGGCAGCTACCGAGAGATCAGCGAGCGTCGCACCATCGTGCGCCGGCCAGGATCGGTGGCATTCCGCCGCGCAAGCTCCCGCCACCGCGTCGAGCTGCTCGGACACCCGGTCACGACGGTGATCATCACCGGACCCCGCTGCCGCCGGTGGGGCTTCTGGTGCCCACGGCCAGCACAACCGCCCGCATTCGTGCCCTGGGAACAGTTCGGGTCCGGTGGTTGCGGCGAATACTCCACCCCTCCCACATCGACGACGAGGAACCGACCCCGATGAGCACGATCGCCGCAGATCAGATCACCCCGGCTCGGCCCACCACCGACACGGTGCCCAGCCGATTCTGGGAAGCGAATTTCATCGCTCTTCGAGAGTTCGCGGCGATTCATGGTCATGCCCGGCCCTCACGCGCGCACCAAACAGCCGATGGCCTCCTGCTCGGGGCATGGGTCGTCCGACAGCGGACGGCGTACGACAAGGGCGCGCTGGCCGAGGACCGAGCCCACCGGCTCGACGCACTGCCCGGATGGGTGTGGCGCCCCGAGTCTGAGCGCCGACGCAGCCGTGTGCCCAACACGACGACCTCACCCGAGGAGTCGAGATGCTGACGACGCAGCCGACGCCGCAGCGGGGGATGGGTGGCGACGTCGCCGCACCCTATGACTCCCCAACCGCCGAAATCGTGCGGGTGCTCGTGGCCCCGCGGCGTCGCCGGCAGTCGGAGTGCACCTGTGGGTGGCGCGGCCGCCGGCGAGTGTTGCGTTCCCTCAGTGTCCTCGACGCACTCGATCACGCGGCAAGGGCTGGATGCCACCCGGGGGTCCCGCTCGTCGACGTCGACATCGGCCGGCGGCCATGACGCCGGGGCCGCCGATGGGCATCACCGACCGGCGGATACGGGCGTTCTTCGCCGTCCGGGGTTACCCGGACCCCGCCACCGTCAGCCAGGAGAGGACAATATGGGCCGCAACAGAACACCGGACCCGAACCAACCGGATCTGTTCAGCATCCTCGACGAGGCAGGCGGTGACGGTGATCGATCCGGAGATCCTGAAGGCGGTGCAAACCTTCTACTCGACCGATCTGAGCCTGCCCGAGGAATGGACGCCGGAACAGCGGGAGCAGTTCTTGACGACCGAAGCGGACGACATCAGCTCGATGGCGGCCAGCATGGCCGAGGAGCTGTGGGAGAAAGCCATCGCGGCGTGGAGCCGCCAACGCAACGGCAAGACGCCGAACCACGCAACCAAGGTGGCCCTGCTGGAGGCGGCCCGGGCACAGGCAGCGCAGACGGTGCTCAACAACGAGCTGTACGACCTGATCCCGACCGACGAGACCACCCCCGAGTGGGAGACCCCGGACCCGATCCCGGACCCAGCCACAGTCAGCTGGGAGCAGCGCTGGACGCACCCGGCTCTGCAGACCGAGCCCAGCGAGGACCTCGAAGCGCTGATCGATCGCCTGTGGCCGGCCCCGGACTTCTCGGGACCGTTCCGGATCAAGGCGGGGTACCTGACGTCGGCCCGGGCCGAGGACGGCCAGCCGCTCCCCGCCCGCCCCGAGGACCCCTTGACCGCCGAGTTGGCGCAGATGATCTACCGCGACCTGCGAGCGGACGGCCTCCCCGAGCGGTAGGCCCCCAAGCCTCGCTGTTCGACGATCCAGTCGACCTCGACCTCGACCTCGACGGCGACATCGCAACGCTTACCGCTGAGACGGTCGACGCGCTCGAACCCGTCGAAGTCGACGACCCCGCGGCCACACCAGTACCCCCCGAACAGCCACTAACCCCACCACCGGCCCTCGCCCCCGAGGAGTTTCGCAGCGCCGCCGATTTCCCGGCCAGCACGGAGGTCCTGGTCCCGTCGGGTGCCAAAGCGCGCGCCCGCGCCAACCTGGCCGCCATCGAGATGGTCCACATGCTGCGCGACGCGCAGCGGCCGGCGACATCGCCCGAGCAGCGTGTCCTGGCCGCCTGGTCCGGGTGGGGCACCATCCCGCAGGTCTTCGACCCTCGCGCCGAGGACTTCGCCGCCGAGCGAGCTCAACTCACCGGCCTCCTCACCCCCGAGCAGTATCGTCGCGCCCAAGCCTCCATCCTCAACGCCCACTACACCGACCCCGCCGTGGTGTCCGCGATCTGGGATGCACTAGGCGCGGCGGGATTCTCCGGCGGCCCGGTGCTCGAACCAGGCTGTGGCAGCGGCACCTTCATCGGCCACGCTCCCGCGGGAACGACCATGGTCGGCGTCGAAGCAGACGACATCACCGCGGCCATCGCCGCGCTGCTCTACCCCTCGGCCCAGGTGCGCCACGAAGGCTTCGAAACCACTCGCGTCCCCGAGGCCAGCTTCACCGCCGCGATCGGCAACGTGCCGTTCGGCCGCTACGCATTGACCGACCCCCAGCACAATGCGCGCCGCCATAGCATTCACAACCACTTCATCATCAAATCGCTGTCCCTGGTCACACCAGGTGGTTATGTCGCCGTCCTGACGAGTCGATACACCATGGATTCGGTGAAAACGGCTGCGCGCGAGCATATTGCCCAGCGTGCGGACCTGATTGGAGCGCTGCGACTTCCCTCGCAGGCCTTTAGCCGGGTAGCCGGCACCGACGTTGTCACCGACCTGTTGATCTTCCGCCGCCGCACCGAGGCTCGTCCGTGGCCGCGTCTCAGCATCGACACTCTGGACTGGATCAACACCGAAACCGCCGATCTCGTCGACCCCCGCACGGGCGACGAGGACCAGGTGCCCATCAACGCCTACTTCCTGAACAACCCGCACCGAGTGCTGGGCACCACCGAACTCGGCCACGGTCTGCACGGGTCGGCGCAGCTCGCGGTCACCGGCCCCACCGGCCACCTCCTGGCAGACCAGATCCGCGACCAACTTCAGCCGATGATCGCGGCCGCCGTGGCCCGCGGCCAAGGCCTCACCGCCCGCAGCGACGACCTTCCCGACCGCGCGGCAACGCTTTTCGAGCCCGGCCTACGTACCCAGGCCACCCAAACCGACGATCCCCCGCTGTACACACTGCGCTACAACGCCGCCAGACACGGCATCGACTACTGGGCCGGCCACGGGTGGGAGCCCAACAAAACACCCAAGACGCTCATCGAGGAGACCCGGGAACTCATCGCCCTGCGCGAGGTCGCCACCGCACTCATTGCCGCGCAGCGCGACGGCGAGCCAGAACACGACCGCGAGCAGCTCCGCGCACACCTCAACACGCTCTACGACAACTACCTCAGCAAGCGCGGCCCCCTCAACCGCTTCGAATGGGTGTACCCGCCCGCAACACAGGACCGCCACGACAAACGCATCACCAAGCTCGAGAAGGAGTGGCGCGAAAAAGAAGGCACCACCGGACGTCCCTATGACGGGCCCGTTCCCGACGAAGTGTTCGAGCAATGGGAGACCGAAGCCTGGCAGCCACCGGAGCCGTTCAAGAAGTCTCAGCATCTTCGGGGCGGCATGCGGTATGACCCCGGCTGGGCGGTCGTGTCGGCACTGGAGGACTTCGACGACGAGACCGGGACCGCTACTAAGGCACCAATCTTCACCCGCGATGTACTCACCGCGGCCACCGAACGCGCCACCGCCGATACCCCCGAAGAAGCACTGGCGATGAGCCTGGACCGGACCAGGCGCGTCGACGTCGCCTTGATCTCCAAGCTGCTCGGCGTCGGCGACGACGACACCCGCGCCCTGCTCGACGGTCTGGTCTACCCCAGTCTCGATGACCCCGACGAGCTGATCCCGGCCACCACGGCGCTCTCGGGCAACGTGCGCTCCAAACTCACCGCCGCGATCGAGGCCGCCGACACCAACCCCGCCTACGAGCCCTACGTCGCAGCGCTGCGCGAGGTGCAACCCGAACAACGCGAGGCCGAAGACATCAAGGTCCGCCCCGGCGCACCCTGGATCCCCGCCGCGGTCGTCGCGGCCTTCGCCGAGAAGACCTTCGGCGTCAACGGCGTCAAGGCCGAACACATCGGGGGCCGTTGGACGGTTGACGTCGCCAAGTACAAGCGCAACGGCCGCCTCATGACCGACGACTGGGGCCTGCAGAAACGCAACTTCGACGCGGTGAGTCTGCTCGAAGCTGTCTGCAACTCCAAGGCCGTGGTAATCACCACCGAAGAGGGCGACGTCGACGCCCAAGCCACCTTCGCCGCCCAAGCCAAATGCGCGAAGATCACCGAAGAATTCACCCGATGGCTGTGGTCTGACGACCAGCGCCGCGACACCCTCGTCGCCGAGTACAACCGCCGCTTCAACTCCCTGCGCGCCCCCGTCTACGACGGCAGCCAACTACGCCTACCCGGACTCTCCGACCACTTCACCCCGCACAGCTACCAGCGCAACGCCGTCGCCCGCATCACCAACGAGCCCTCCACTTTGCTCGACCACGTGGTCGGTGCCGGCAAGACCGGCACCATGCTCATGGCCGCCATGGAACTGCGGCGACTCGGCCTGGTCCGCCAGCCCTGGATCGTGGTGCCCAACCACATCATCGAGCAGGTCGGACGCGAAGCCAAGCAGTGGTACCCAGCGGCCAACGTCCTGCTCGGGTCCGCGGCCACCAACGACGAGGGCCGCCGGCGGTTCATCGCCCAGAGCGCAGCCAGCGAATGGGACATGGTGATCGTGCCGCAATCGGCGTTTACCGCGATCAACGTGTCCAACGACGTCCGCACCGCCTACGCCGAAAAGCAACTCGACGAGCTGCGGGCACAATTGGAGAACGCCACCGTCGAGCGCAGTCAGAAGGCCATCATGCGGGCCATCAAGGCTGCCCAGGCCCGGCTAGAGAAGCTGATGGCGGCCGAAACCAAAGACGCGGGTTTACGTTTCGAGGAGTCGGGCTGCGACTACCTGTTGATCGACGAAGCGCACATGTACAAGAACAAGCAGCGCGTGTGCAACATCGAGGAACTGTCGTGCGCGAAGGCCGCGCAGCGGGCAGAGGACCTCAGCCTCAAACTCGACGTCCTACGGGAACGGCGCCGCGACGAGGCGCGGGCCCGCGGCATCCCCGAACACGCCGTCGTCGAGCGCGTCGCCACCTTCGCCACCGGAACGCCGATCGCCAACTCCCTCGGCGAGCTGTGGGTGATGCAGACCTATCTGCGACCCGACCTGTTACACGCCGCCGGGGTCGCCGACCTGGGGGACTGGGGAGCGGCGTTCACCGCCACCCACACCAGCATCGAGGTCAACTCGACCGGCACCAAACTGCGGCCCGTCACCCGCGTCGCGAAATACACCAACCTGCCCGAGCTGCTCGCACTGTCGGGTGCCTACACCGACGTCGTCACCCGCGACCAGGTGCCCGTCGCGCTACCCGAGCTGCGCACCGGTGCCCGCCAGATCGTCAGCCTCCAACCCGACATCGAACTGATCGACTTCATCAGCGACCTCGGATGGCGCGCAGACCATCTCGATGCGCGAAAACCGCAGCGCGACAACATCCTCAAGATCAGCAACGACGGACGCAACGCCTCCCTAGACCCCCGGATGGCGCATCTGGGCATGCCCAGTCACAGCCGGGCAGCAGAGGTCGCCCAACGGGCGATGGAGGTGCATCGACGCCTGGCCGATCGCCAGTACCGGGATCGCGACACCGGCGAACTGCTCCCTGCGCGTGGACCGCTGCAGCTGATGTTCTGCGACCGCGGCACCCCGTCGAAGGACCCGCGCCAATTCACCATCTACCAAGCCATCAAAGACGAACTCGTCGCTCAAGGAATGCCGCCCGAGGCGGTGCGGTTCGTCCACGAAGCCCGCAAGCCAGCGCAGCTCAAAGCCTTGTTCGCGCAATGCAATCGCGGCGAGGTCTCCGTGCTGATCGGCAGTACCGAGAAGATGGGCACCGGCACCAACGTGCAGTCGCGCCTCTCCGCGCTGCATCACGTCGACGTCCCGTGGCGGCCAGCCGACCTGGAGCAGCGCGAGGGACGAATCCTGCGCCAAGGCAACCAGAACGAGGAGATCGACATATTCAACTACGTCACCGAGTCGAGCTACGACACGGTGATGTGGCAGCGCGTCCAAGCCAAGGCAATGTTCATCGAGCAGATGCGGCGCAGTGAAGTCCTCGACTCCGAAATCGAAGACCTCAGCGGAGGCGACATCGGGGCCGCAGCCGCCGAGACCAAGGCCATCGCCACCGGCGACCCCCGCTACCTGCGCCAAGTCGAACTCGACGACACCGTGCGGCGGTTGACCGCGTTGGAGCGCGCCCACCAGCAGTCCGTGCGCAACCGCAACTGGCAGGTGCGGGTACTGGAACGCGCCATCCCCGCCAAGCAAGCCGACATCGAGCAGATCGCACCGGCGGCCGCAGCCGCCCAAGCGCGCGGCGACGCGCCGCACCGCATCGTGATCGGCGCCCAAACCTTCACCGATCGAACCGAGGCCGCGGCGGCGCTCACCGTGGCGTGCCGGCGCGCCTACATGGCCGGCAAAGACCGCGGTGCCTCCCGTTACGAACCGATCGGCGCCTCCATCAACGGGATCGAGGTCCTAGGCGCCCGCGACCTCACCCACGACATGCTGCTGCTGCGCCTGGACGTGCCCTCGCGTACCACCGAGATCGACGCCACCGAGCTACTGGCCGCCGGATCACAACTCGGGCTCGACGTCTCCGGGCCCAAGCAGCTCGGCCTGCTACGGCGCGCCCAGAACCTCTACACCGGTCTGCCCGAACACCACGCGCGCCTGCAGCGAGAACAGGAGCGTCAACGCGACGAACTCGACGACCTGCTGGCCAATCCGCCGGCACCCTTCGAGCAGCGCAACCAGCTGGAAGCGAAACAGGCAGAACTGTCCGCCCTCACCTTGGAGTTGCGGATGGCCGCCGAGAGCCCCGAAGCCAAGGCCAGAGCCGAGGCCGCCGCCCAGCGGATGAAGATGCGCGGCCGCGAACCCGGTTGGAGTCTGACCCTCAATCCCACACCGGCGCTGGTGGAAGAACTGGGCTACCCCAACGCCGACGCGGTGCGCCGAGCCGTGCGAATCCGCGAACGCATCGCCCTCGAACGCCACCAACGCGACACCAGCGTCCGCGACCACGACCGCTCACGCGACGAGGACGGACCAGAACTCAGCCACTGAGCCCCACACCGCCACTCGGGGGAACCAGCCGCGCCGAGGGCTCTGCTGACCCTTCGCCTCACCACCAGGGTATTGCGTCACTGTGACGGGAGTCGCCCGAGTACCGGCGGTCACGGGGCACAGACCGGTCGCGTCTGCATGCCCCGCACCAAGGTGACGTGCGACCGCACCCCCGCCGTGAGAGCACAGCGCTGGCTGGCCGCGGGAGGAAGGGGCTTAGATCAGGCTCGGGGGGATGGCGGGTCCGGCATTGGGGCCGGCACCCGCGCCACCAGGATCGATGGGCTCCATCCAGCTTTCGTCGGTTTCGCCGTCCCAGTCATCCCACGGGTCCGAGGCGGCGGCGAACTGGTGGCCCACCGTCTGGAAGTTCGACGCCAGACGCGTCGACATCTCCTGGGCGTTTCTGGCCACCCGCTTGGCCTCGGACGCCTTCTGGTCCAGGAACTGCGCGAGCTGCTCGCGACCGGCCGCGGTGCCCAGGCTCGGCTGCAACGCGGCAACGCCCAGCTTGATCTCCTGCTGAATCCGCTGCAGCTGCATCTTGGACTGGGCGTCAGCGGCGTGAGCGTTGGTGATGTTGTGGGCCAGCCCCTGATCGGCGTGGTTCAGCGCGTCACGTGTCTTCCGCAGAGCCGCATCGGCCGCGTCGGCTTCCTCGGCGCCCTTGCCCGACCATCCGGCCGGCAGCACGGAGCCCGGGGGATAGGGGCGATGGTCTGGAACCCAAACACCTGATCCCTCCGGCGACTCCGTGTATCTCGGCCCCATCGGATAGTGCGGGGGACCCAGTTCGCCCGGCTTCTTGAGGATGACATCTCCGTCGCCATGGATGCCGTCCAGCGTCGAGCGCGGCATCCCCGAGGAAGTGTGCATGTCTTGCTCGGGAACGTAGGGCGGGTACTGCGGAACGTCCGGTGTGAGGTCATCCCACGTCGGAATCTGCGGGTAGTAACTTGGCGGCAGCGTCGGGTCCGGCGTCGGCGTGTCCAACAGCACGTTGCCGCCGCCCAGACCACCAATGCCCGTCACCAGGTCGTTGACCTGTTGATCCCAGAAGCCCACGCCCATGAGATTAGTTGCACTCTCGGCGCCGCCGCCACCAGCAACGCCCACATCGCCGCCAAAATGGCACCGTCAGGGGACACCGGTTTGCACCCGGGCGGCCAGAAACCTCCCCGGCGGTCATCGAGGTGGCGCATGCTCGCCTCCTCCTCTTCGGGGTGATCTCGACCCGGAGACGGTCGTGCACTTCTTCGACCTCCGGTTCTTAACTCAACACGTCGCGCAGCGGATTTACGGCCGCGCGATGACCTTGGTCCCGAAGAGATGATTCGCGGTGGCCGCCGCTAAGTCCCGCGGATTGGTAACGGGTGTACGATGGTGTTAATCGCCGTTAGTTGCAATGAAGGGTTGATGACATGACCGTAGACGAACTCGATCAGCTGTTGCGGGATCGCTTCGACCTGGGGCGCGATGATCTCATCGCCGCCCTCAAGGCCTTGCCCGCCCACCGACCGTGGGCCACCCAGCTCACCGCCGCCGAGGCTCAACTGCTCGATGACGCAGGCTTCACCGAGGACCCCGGGGCCTACGCAGAGACCGCCGCCGACGTCACCGCCCACATGGGCCGCATCTACAGCACGGCCTACACCGCCGCCGAGGTCGCCATGGGCCTGGGCGTCAACGATTCCCGAGTGAGGCAGCGCCGCCTCAACCACACGGTGTGGGCGATCGACGACGGCGGCACGTGGGTGTATCCGTCGCTGCAGTTCGACACGGTGCACAACGGTCGGGACTCGCTGACGCTCAAGTACGTCCGCGGGCTCGACCGAGTGTTGCCCCACCTGTTGCCCCGTGGTCTGCACCCCACCTCGGTCGCCGGGTTCCTCCTGACACCCCAGTCCGAATTGCTCATCGACGGACAGCCGAAGTCGGTCAGGGAGTGGCTGCTCCATGGCCAGCCCGTGGAACCGGTGCTCAACCTCATCGACGTCGCCGACTGGGCGGCCACGTGACACCGGGCCCGATGCTGCCTGATCCTCCATCTGCGCACGAGCTGCGCGCACTTGGGTTGCACACCGGCGAGACGCGCGTCATCACACCCGATGAGGTGTGGTGGCGGATGCACAAGACCGAAGGTGAGCACGTCCTGGCCTGGAATGCCCTGCGCACGTTCGGTCCACTGCTGCGCTTCGACCCCCACCGCCTCCCTCGGGCCGAGGATCCCGAACGCGGTGTCTGGTACGGCGCGTCCACACCCGATGCTGCACTGGCAGAGGCGTTTCAAGTCGACCGCACGATCGACCGCCAACGACACGCCCCCTACCTGACCGGCCTGTCGTTCACCCGAGCGCTCACCGTCCTCGACGTCGCCGCCGACAGTCACGGCGCTTGGGCGACGCGAGCCGGAGGCACCTACGCCATCTCCACCGGTCCCCACACCATCACCCAGGCCTGGGCACGCCACATCGTCGATGCCCACCCCACAATCGACGGCATGCGATACAACAGCCGGTTCGCCGGCGCACCATGCCTGGCACTGTTCGCACCCGCGGCCCGGGCGATGCCGGACCGCCCGAATCTCTCGCTGCCACTGACCCACCCGGACCTAGCGACCCGCATCGCGGGCGCAGCAAAGCGATTGGGCTACGCCGTCGTGTGAGCGATGAGTCGATACCTCGTATCGATGGCGCGGCGCCGACAAGCCAAGCAATCCCACGCTTTCGGGGCTCGGGGGAGCGCGGAGCAGCCGGAGTGTGTCTGGCGCCTTGCAGTTCTCGATTCTGGTGGGGTATCGGAGTCAATTCAAGGCGCGTAGCCCTCGACGAACAGCCGACCGTCGTCGTAGACCAGGGCAGTCAACACACCGGGCGCGGCGGCCAGCGCCATAATGGACCCACCGGCGAGGGGTCGGGTCGCGGCGATCTGGCAGGTGGCTCGGTCGACGGCCTGTAGGCCGGCGTCGCGATCACGGGTCTTGGTGATGAGCTCGCGGCCCAGCCACACCGTCTCGGCGCGGTCCTTGTCCCACCGGCCGCCGGTTGCGAAACCGGTGGGCAGGGTGCAGGTTTGGGCGCCGTCGATACCGTGCAGGGCTTGCTGATACTCGCGCGGACCTGTACGGGTGACGACGACGAAGTCGCCGACCGGCCAGCGGGACGCTTCGATGCGCGCGTCACCGAAGTCGGTGACCGCGCCGGTGCCGCCTTCGATGTAGAGCTGCGCGTGCGGCGACTGGTAGGGCCCGCTCGAGTAGTCCGGGGTACCCCAGGACACGTCGACCGCCGAGCCGTCGCGACCGGCAGACTGAGCGGTCGAGTCTGATGAGACATCCTGGCGGGTCAAGAGATCCTTCGCGAACCGCGTCTCGCCACTTGCGGGGTCGAGTGCCACCACGCGGATGGTCGAGGTCCGTTCGTCCTCGGCGCGGCACTGCTCGATCCCCACGACCGTGGTGGCGGTGTCGGCCACCCGCACGTACCCGCACGAGGACGGGCTGGGCACTTGCCACAGCTGATTGCCGGTGCGCGGATCGAAGGCGGTCCACACCTGGCGGCCCCGCGCCACAAGGAACGGCGACGGCGCGCCGCGTCTGCCTGCGTAGTAGGCGTCGCTGAGCACCGGTCCCGTTGCCGACCACAGCTGTTGACCGGTGACGGCGTCGAGACCGACGAACACCGACAGTTCCTCGGAATCAGCGCCGGGGTTGCGCGTCTTGAGCGCCACGATCACCGCGCTCGCCTCGTCGTAGGTTTGAACGGCCACGATCCGCACCGCCGACGGGCCGGTGCGGCGGTAATGCCAGCGCTCCACACCCGTTGAGCCGTAGGCGGTGATGTCGTCGAGGTTCTCTTGCCACAGCATGAACCCGGCACCAGCACCGTAGAGGTGTAGCGACTCAGGCGGTTCCCTCGGCCCGAGAACGCCGACGGGGACGCGGAACGCCCGTTCGCCCAGCGCCTGGGGCACCGCGGGCACGTCGACCTCGGCTGCGGTCGTGGCATCGAGGCCGTGCGATCCGAGCGCAGACCACCACGTGCCCCCGGCCATGACGACCGCGACGACCAACCCGACCGCACTGCCGACGCGCAACGCGGTCGGTCGGCGGCCACCGCGCCGGCCCGCAGCGGCGGAACCGGCAGCCACCGCCACTGCGCCGGCGATGGTCAACCAATACACCACCGCGAACAGCGGCTGCTGCGGACTCAGCGGCTCGTTGCCATACCCGAGCCGGAACGACACCGGCTGCTCCAACCCCACGGCAAGCAGGCCGATGATGGCCACCGACGTGCCGACCACACCCAAGGCGCTACCGCCGGAGCGGCGCAGAGCAATCAACACCCACCCCAGCAACGTCGCCGCGGTGGCGGTGAAGACCCACAGAAAGATCGGTACGACACGAAAGTCGCACTCACCCAGACAGTTCGGTCCGGTGGCGATCAGCGACCCGCAGAGCCCGAGCACCACCGCCACCGCCAACACCGTCACGCTAAAGCCGACGAAGGCATACCGCACCCTGGAGAGCATGTCGGGCGCGAAAGCCGTTGCATCACACACCCACTGATCCTCACACGACGGGTCTGGGGTTCCGTGCACCAGTTTCTCCACCGCGACTCAGATCCGAAGAGAACCGAAGCGATCGGGATCAGACGCCCCGTGTGTCCACCTGCGAGACCACCGACCACTGTGGGTCGACGAATGGGAAGGCGCCTCCGGCGACCGAATGCGACGCTTCGATCAAGCCCCATTCGACGTGGGCGCCGCCATCCTCACCATCCGCGGGATGCAACTCCCCGACGGGCATACAGACCGCAGCATCCTTCTCGAGCTGCACAAGGAGTTCCAGGCTTGCGGCGAGGACATGACGCCGGAGAAGGCCGCCGGCTGGCGGCGATGCTGCAGAATTTCGCCGACACCTGCGAGATCGTCGACGAGGCTGCGCGATGAGTACGACGTTCGTACGGGCGCTTTGCTGCGACTGCGGTCAACTGCGCGACATCAGCACCCGCGCCGGCCGCAGGAATGACGACAACAAGAGCTTCGACGACGGGGTCCATCCCGCAGGATGGCGCATGACTCAGACGTTGAAGTGCTCGAACTGCGGTCAGCTGACTCGACACGCCACCCTCCGTGATGACGTCGGGGCTGAGTACCGGGATCGCGCCGAGGAACGTATGACGGGTTGTCCCGTCTGCGAGGCCGAGGACCACGAACCATGCATCTGCCCCGTGTCCGGAGGTCCGCTCGGCCTCACGCACAGAGGGCGACAAAGTCGGATGGAACCGAACATCGACCAATGACGTCCAACTAAAGGGTGTCGGTCACGGTGGACGCCCCTACCTCTCCCTGGGGCGGGCCAAGGCCACTGTTAAGGCTGGCCGCCGAACTGCTCGTCGTAGTCGATGCAAAACTCGACTACTTGATCGAATTCAGCGCCGGAGTACCCGTTGCGACTGGCCTCCGCCTCGCACGAATCCCTTAGCTCACTGTTTGAGCTTTCCTCCACCACAGTCATCACCAGCCCCAAGAGGACGAATGAAGTGGCGACTGCGCCTATGACGGCGCCAACCTTGCTGCGGCTGTCCAGGCTATTCCAGTACCTCGATAGAGCGTTCTCGTTTTTCTGGTCAAACCCTTCGGGGCTGCTAAGTGGTCTTACCTTGCGCTTCCCGTGCCACCCCGCGCCATCCCAATAATGCTCTGTCGAGTTGTCGTTTGGGTCCGGGTACCACCCGGGCGTTCGATTCGCCATCAACTTTGCTCCCCCCTCTGCCAGCAACCGTTGCGCGAGCATAACGGTCGACTCAACGGGTCTGCCCACAGCACATAGCCAATGGGGGCAACTTGCTTACCGTCCCGGCTCGACCCTACCTCCCCTTGGGGCGGGCCGACCTACTCAAGCACACGGATTGGCGGGTCTTGGCCCGTCCGCTCCCAAGTGATGTCATCAATCTGGTAGCGAATGACCGGCGTCGACAACTTGAAAGGTCTTCCGCTGAACTGGTCGTCGGAGGCTCGCCTCGGCTCAATGTTGACTAGGTACCTCGGCTGAGCATGCGGCGCTATCGCGCTCACGAACTGTCGTTGTTCGCGGCCTTCCACCAACATCACACCCGGCAGACGGAACTCCGTGATCGAGATCGACTTGTTGGTTCCGTTCAAAAATTCGACGTTGACACTTGTCATCGTCTTTTCGCCTTCCGCCCCGTACCCGCCACCGCCAAAAACGCTCACCGTTACCTTTTGCGCCTCGAGCTGCTGGGCGTGGCGCTCATCCTCCCTCTCGCGAACTAGATCCTCGGTCCGCTGCCGCGTCTCCGTCTGAAACGTGTGAACAGCCCACAAGATGGCGGCGATGGTGCCCACCGCGCCGGCCCACGTGCCAACCGCGCTCACCCAAGTGGCGTCGAATTTGCCGGTGACGGCCCATCCGACCACCGTGCCAGCAGCGAATAGGAGCAGTCCCCCCAGAGCCTTCAACACGGCTTGACGATATCGGCCTCACTCATCGATCAGCGGCAGCGGACCGTACTTAGCGGTGCAGGTGTTGCAGTCACGGCACCGCTTAGGCAGCGAGGGGTCGTTCGCCTTGTAGCGGCCGTGGGATTCGTTGCTCCGCATGGGATGGGTGCAGTGCGAGCATTTGACGAGGGGCATGTATTCGATCATTGCGCAGGTTCAGCTCTGTTGCCAGAACGTCCCGCTGGAGGACACGCTTCCATGACAGGCTCGAAGCATGACGGAATCTAGACGGGGAGCACAGGGCGATCTCGACGCGCTGGCTCTCTTGACTGCAAGCTATGACGGACTGATGGGCGAGGTGATCCAGGGGGTTCTGGCCGACAAGAGCGAATCGGAGTGGTATCCGGCATCGGATGACACCCTCAGCCCCAGTCTCCAGAAGCTCGAGCGGGACGTTCAGAAACTCGTGGCCAACGTGGAGCAGCTCACAAGCCTGTTGAGCGGGATGACCCTAATCGCTCGGGTAACGGTGGCCCAATGGGCCAAGATGGTTGATACAGCGGAGTCAGAAGTCCTCGATGCGATTGGGCGGTTCCTCCACAAGTGAAGACAGTTCTCCAACAATCGGAGAACTGTGGGTGGGGAGCGTTGGCTCTAGTCCGTTAGAACCTCGAAGAATGAACCGGGGTCGGTTCGCCAATAGAGGTTTTCGCCGTCGTAGCTGATGTGCACCGATGCCGAGTCCCGCTTGCCGCTGTCATTCACCAACTCGGCCTGGCCCTCGAACATGTTGCCGGTGATGTGCATAACGGTGATGGATTCGGCGTGTACGCCCTCGTCGCGGAACTTATCGTCGGCGTCGAGTGATGCATTCATGGAGTCGAGGACCTCGCTGGCGAGGCCGGCTGCGTCAGGCTGTTGCTTCTGCCATAGCTGGAAGCCGATCACGGACGCTATGACAATTGCCCCGCTGGCAATAGACGTGAGCACGACGAACGTCCGGGTGGCGGGCGTTTTGTTTCGGGCTGGTTCGGGCAGGTGCGGTGCATAGAGATCCCCCATAGCCGCGGCAGTCTAGCCAGGGCATCCGACGTCGGCGGTCGGTTCTAGCGTGTCTGGTGTGATCGTCAAGCGCGTGACCAGGTGGCACTGATCCGCGCCACCGAGCCATCCCGAGACGACCTCACCGCCTACGCCGGCACCGAGTATTGGCGATTGAGTGGACTGAGGTACGCGGCGGTAAGACTGTGGAGCTGGGGCAGTCGCATCACACGGAAGCCGCGGCACGCCGCCACGTCGAGGGGTTGCTGCGGCAACGGATCAGCGGGCTGTCGATAGGCAGCGTCTACAACGAACGAAGCTAGGTGCTCCGTCCGTTTAGTGCATGGTTGACGCAATTTGGACGAGCCGATTTAGCTGCTCTCAAACGTTTGCTCAGCTACGATCCGTGCCATGGGGGCACCGATGAGCGCGCCAGGCTGGTATCCAGATCCTGAGCGACCAGGACAACAGCGTTACTACGACGGCACTATGTGGACCGAGCACCGCGCGGTAGCGACGCCGCCGCCGAAGGAACCAGCCAGCCTTCGGAAACTACTGCTGATTGTGGGCGCACTAGTCGCGTTCATTCTGATCATCAGTGTGAGTGGCAACGACGACGACGAGAAGTCAACCGCGAACACCTCGACGACCACGTACACCCCTTACCGATCTACGGTCGCCGCCGCAGCGCCCACACCGACACCGACGCCTACAGGACCGGTGCGACCCGAAGGGGTCACCTTCCGTCAGGAGGGAACAGTGACCTTCGCCGAATTTCAGATTGGGGACGCACTGTTCATGGGCCTCACCCGGTTCGGGGCGCAGTCTGAAACGAAACAGGCGCTGCAATGGGCACTCCGCGAGTACCCCAACGCCACACAAGTGGTAGTGCAAGGCCGGTTCCCGACGAAAGACGCCTACGGAAACGAGGAGAACAGTGTCGTCCTGAATGTGGGATACGACCGCTCCACTCTTGACAAGATCAACTTCGCGAACATCGACAATGACAAAATCTGGGCTGTCCGGGACACGGGGTTCGTCCACCCAGACCTGCAAGGGTGACGCGCCGAAATTAGAGCGGGCATACAGGCGGTGCTCAGAACGCGAACAACGCCACTAGCTGCAGTCCGAGCAGGACCAGAAACGTCGCGGCAAGGCGGCGGCGGCCGCGATCGTAACGTTTGGGCGGGAGCTCGCCGGGAGTACCGACCAGCACACCAGGCCCGCGGGGATACCGAAGGCCAGGCCGAACATGACGCCGAAGCCGTTAGGAAATGAACCGGGGTCCGTCGAGATGCGTGAACTGAGCATTACGAGCGCGCACCACAGCCACACCACTCCTGCGATGCCGCCGACGATGGCACTCACCACTACGGCGACAGTGCCCCAGAATCTCTCGGTCGCCCAACCGCGACTCGAACCGATGTGAGGGGCAGGCTGGCGAGACGAGAACCGGCGCGGTCGGATCATCGGACGTCACCCCCGCGGTGGCCGCGCGCCGGCGACGGTAGCGCGTCTGCCGTGCTGGCGTTGCACGCGGTCGATCCGCACGAAGGGCGCCGCGGGCATCCCGATGGAAAGTGGCCGCCGCGAGGCGATCGCAAGTCGGGTTCCGCTCCCCAGGAGGGCAAAGCGAAATTGCGACAGCCCCACGACGGGCCACGGGAGGAAATCTAACACCGGCACCCAAGACCTCTGCGCGCCATGACCGAACCGGCCGCCTCCGGTCATCGAGGCGGGCGTGGCGTCCGTCCCTGTGATCAACTCGTGAACCCATGCAGGGTTCCATTGCCGCCGCCTTGCTCGACGACGAACAGCAGGACGCCAGGCACGAGGTAGACGCGCAGGCTTTGACCCCGCCCCGGGTCAAAGGGGGCTGGAATCGTCGCGCGCTCCTGACAGTTGGATCGATCGAACACTCGCACCATCGGTCGTTGTGGATCAGTCCGGTCGACCTCGACGATCTGATCGGTCAGCAACACCGTCTCAACGTAGCGTGGCGTCGCAAGGCTCAGTTCGCAAACGAATTCACCCGCGCCCGAGTATTGGCGATACGTGCTGCCGCTGTTCACCAGGAATCCGCCGTCGGCTGGCGAACGCGCCTCGATAGACGCCTCGCCCATGTCGAAGTGACGGCCGGTCGGCCCATCAACGAAGAGGTCGAGGTCCGGTCGTCGGTCCCGCCAGGTGACGGTGGCTGTGTAACCGTCTCGGCCCTGCGGGCCGGCGTACCAGCGGCGTGCCGCGCTGGGTGCGTCGGCGGTGTCTAGTCCGGGCACCATCCGTTCGCGCAGGACCTTCCCGGTCGCCGGGTCTGCTGCGGTCTCGCGTATGACGATTCGGTCAGGCGTCGAGCAGTCGTTGATGGTCATCAGAGTGTTTGCACCGTCGACGACGTAGTAGGGCAGGCGAAGGTAAAGGTTCTCCAGCGGGGCAACGGGGCCGTCGGGGCAGCGAACCGGGTTGGGGATCGACCACGTCGAGGCGCCAGTGCGGGGATCGAAGGCGGTCCACCTGTCGGGCATGCGGGCCACCAGGAATGGGAAGACACCGGAGTGGAGCGGTGGCGCTACGCGCGCACGGGGCCGCCGGGACTGTCGATCGTTAATTACGCCGTCTACGACAACGGCGGCGTCGTCCTGATCGACCAATCCGACAGCGACACCGCCTTGGTCGTGGCACTGACAGTGAGAAGCGCGCCCCTCGTAGGCAAGGGCAGCGCATTTGGCCGGCCGACGACTCGACCTCTGGCGCGGTGTCGATGTGCATCGCGCTGCGTCAATGCCGATCAGGTCAATGCCGTTGCAGTGCACAGTGTCTCACTGGCAATTCGCGGCCAAGATCGGCGAGCCTAGCGGCGCCACACGTGGACGCGGTCCGTTTTCAGTGGGGCGCCGTCGGGGCCCTTGACGTACGGGGCGATCCACTTCGGGCGTCGATCGGCGTGATTGGGGCCGCACGCTTGCTGCCGCCAGTGCCCCCCGACCCACCAGCGATGATGGTACTGGCGATCAGGTGATTGGCCGTCGCCCTCACGGGGTGGGCTCATCGGTCGGCGCAGCTCGATGATGCTGACCTGATCGGGGTCAGCCTGCCCAGTAGTCGCACCGGTGCGGCCTCGCGAGGGCGCCTCCAGTGCGCGGGTCGCGGCGACGGTCGGCTGACCCATCAGCAGCCAGGCCGCGCCGACGATGCTGACTAGAGGCGAGGCGTCTGCAGCGTCGGCCACCTCGGCGGTCCTTGGAACCAACGGCTGGACCATCAGGGTGGGATTGGTCGCCCACAGCGGCGACATCACCTGGTAGGGCGCCAGCAGCTCGGGGTTCTTCGCCAGCCGCGACAGCGGTTGTAGCTGAAGCACTCCATCCGGTCGCGACCACCACCACAGCCCGTCCCAGGCCACCTCGCCAGGGTCATCAGGACTTAACGCGTTCCACGGAACGACGCCGGCGGGCTTGGCCCAGCACAGCAGCCCAGTGGGACACGGCGCGGCGATCGCCGGCGTCCACTCCGGAAGCGAACCGGCGGCGTCGAGAGCCACGTCCACCATGTCGCGTGACACCCAGTACAACTCCGCATTGCGGATCGCCTGGGACTCGGCGCTCATCTGCGCCAGGGACTCGGCCAGCTTGGCCTGCATGCGCTGCAAGCGGCGAGAGCCGCCGAATGCCGGATCGGCAGGCGCCTCCAACGCCGAAGATTGGTGCGCGACAAGGGTGTCGAGGGCGTCACACCACTGACGCCGCATGTCGGGAATCGAGGTGGGAGCCCACGGAATGCCCCTGCGCTTCACCATGTTGTCGTCGTCGTCGGTACTGCGCGCATCACATCTCCGAGCGTATCGCGCGTCGCCCGGCGCTACTTATATTGATCCCAAATTCTTCAACGGAGACGGCTCGTTGAAGTCACCCAACCATGTCAGCGCAGACGAAGGGAGCGTATACGACGCGCAATTGACCGTCGCGATGTCAGAACGAGTACAAATGAACAGCATGCTAGAAAAGTTCCGAGACACCTTGGGCAGAGTCAACGGAATTGATAATTGACCATGAAGATTCGTTCACTCACGACGAAGCGCGTTGCGTCGATCGCGGCGACGCTCGCCGTCCTCACGGGCTGCTCGAACTCCCCTGCCGTGCCCGAATTACCGTCGGAAACGAACCCAAGCGCAGTGTGGGACGCCATCACGGGATCAGGCGGCGCGGCCCTCCTGAGCGACATGACGATGTACCCGTGGGACGATGGCGGTCGCAGGGCAGGCGATCTCCTTTCATGGATTCCGGACGACGCCCAGTCTCCCGACCGCTTCGTTGCCGAGCGAGCGGGCCAATCTGCGCTTGCTGTCGCGACGTTTCTGGCTGACAAGAGAGAGGCCCTCGCCGAAGCGCCGCCGAATCCCATTCTATGGCAGTCTTTTGCGTCAAGCCTGGTGCCCTACCTCGGCGCCTTGGTGGGTGATGACGACGGCTCACAGGGTTTCGAACCCTTGGACGCACTCGAGAGCATCGAGTCACCCGTGACCCGCACGGTAGGTCTCTTTCGGGCGATGATGAAGAACTCAGAGGCAAACGAGACCTTCATCGACGCTGCTACGAAACGTGCGAAAGCCTACCAAGAAGCGTTCGCGAACGCCGTGTCGAAAGATCCGCGACTTGCGGGAACCAATGACACGCGGCAGTGGTTGATCCAGGCTGTTCGTCTACGCGGCGTCGTCGCGAAGGCAGAGCCGGCAAATACTCCGATTCGGGACGGCCAACGCCGGCCCACACTCAAACTCAGGTCGCCTTGGATGTTGCGGTCCTGACGGCTCGACCGGGCGACCCCACAATCGACCCGAAGTTCTTCGGGCCGGACGGACGACTGATCGCACCCGATGCACTCGAGGAACTGGATTGGAGCATCTACGACTCGCAACTGACTATGTACTTGTCCGTTTTTCCCCCCATCAACGACGCGATCCGCTCCTACGGCCGAATATTTCACGACATAGTCGTGGAGGATTGACGCTTTGAGTTCGAGCGCAGTCCACGCTGGACGACCGCATCGCAATAACCCTCGGTGCCAAGCTCAACCCCATGACCAACCCACGCGCCGAAGGTCTTCGGGTCTTCCGCGAATAGCTTCCCGATGTCATCCCCGACGACGATGCCGAGGTCGACTTCGGGTGGGGCCTACCGGATCGCTTCGGTCCACGCGAACTCCCAGCCGCCAGGCCGTCGGTTAGTCCCATTACGGTGGCCGCATGGCTCCGGGAGATCTGGTGCGTCGGTACGGCAAGTGGATCACCGAAGCGCCGACGCACTGCCCTCGCGGACACCCACTGGGGCCGGGCGCAGTCCTGGTGGGCCACGTCGCGTGCAAGGGCCATGGGATCGGCCACATGCTTTGGTTTTGTCGGACCTGCCCGCCGGAGGAGGCTCCGACGTACGGGCCACCGCTGGGTGAGCACTGCACGGCAATCTGGGGGCCAGCATCCAAGCGCATCAGCTCTGCCGCCCCGGAGCCGGAACGGCCCTACGTGATGCCCGAGCCGCCGGACCTCTAGCCATTCCCTCGGTACTGGAGCGCCGAGCCCGTCACCCGCGATGGTCGGCCCGACGGGGGCCTACCGGGCTCACGAATTTCTGCGGGCCCCGCTGCCGTCCCCTCGAAACCGGCAGCGAGGCGCGTGGTCGGAGAGTTTCAGGCGGATTCGAGGAACAGTCGGCGAGCACGGACGGAGTAGCCGTTCCGTTCTGCTCGGCCAGCGAGCGCAGTTGACGCAGGGCGAAGGTCCTACCGCGGCCGGCTTCCGGGATGACGATGCCCGCCCACAGCCCCTCGGCGCGCGGGAGTTCGACGGCCTCCCGGGCGCAGGCCCACCGGCGCGGGCAGAGCCGGCAGATGGCCTTGGCGTCCTCGTCGGCCCTGGACACCCACCGCTCCGGGTCGCGGGTGCATTGTCCGACGGGCAGTCCGTCCATCCCCACTGCGTTCATTGGTCGCTCCTGTCCGGTCGTGCGCCACGTTCTCGAAGCGCGATGCGACTCAATGTATAGCATAAACCGTAGCAACGCAACGTTTACGGACTGAGAACGCACGGCTGGTCGCGTCCGCGATTTTATCGTCCGTCGACCTGCGTCGATACCCTCGTAGCAGTGCGTACGGCCGGCCCAAGCCGTCGCCAATCCATTGCGTTAATGTGGTTTAGTGCTAGTCTCGCAACGGTTGCATATAACAGTCGCCGTACCGGGGGGGGGCGAAAGCGTAGCGTTGCAGCGGTTGAATGAGGGTACGGCGCCGGTCGCCCAGCCAGCCGATGTGACTGGTGACGTCGACCCCGGGGATGGCTCGCGCCCGGCGGCCCGGCCGCCCGTCGACGCGAACTCGCGTCAGTCAGCGCGCAGCCTCGCCGCCGAATGGATCATGACGCGGGCGCGGTCAATTCCTTAGGAGAGAGGACAGAGCTGGCCGCGACGAGAGAACCCGGGCAGACCCGAGCCGTCAGTCAGTCGCTGAGATCACCGATGATCGCACCGACCGCATGCGACCATCAGGGAATGTCCGACCCGCAAGCCACCGGATCCGGCGACGGCCTCTTCGCGATGGATCCCGATCCCACGCTTCGCGAGTTGGCCCGTCAACTCGTCGAAGGCCAGCAGCGAATCGCAACACTGACCAGGACTGCCGCAGAAGTGCGGGCAACGGCAGCTCCCGACAACGCCGAGGCCAACAAACTGCTCGCCGAATTCGACGCCACCAGGTACCGCTGGCTGACCGAAGCACTGCCAGCACTGGTCGCCAGCATCCAACTCGCCCTGGAGGTACACGACACCTTCGGCCCCGGGATGACGTCCATCAGCGACCCCACCGAGGCCGCCATCTGGAACAACAAGTGGTTCGTCGCCGAGCACGAACTCAGCGGCCGACCACGCGGAACCCAATAACGGGCAGAAGATCAACCCCGCTCCCAGCCGACGTGCCCCACTCGTGCTGCCGAATGTGCCCGCAGTAGTGACGGACTCACCTAACGCACCGGTTGACCACCGGCCTTGCGTACAGCGGCCAGCCCGTCGGAGGACCAGGCGGGTTCCTGCTTCGAACCGCTCGTCGGAGGAGCGCGGTGTCGCCGGCCCCCGAGGGCCCGGGTCTGTCATTACGCCGCAGTGCCGCAGGCTTTCACCACGGCAGGATGCGCACAGGCGGGTTCCGCAACGGCCGTCATTGCAAACGTAGCGATGCTACGATTCTAGAGTGAGTTCAGGACCCACCAACCATGCAGACGGCGCACAGGAAGTCGCTTCCACGCTGACCATCCGGGTGGGCGCTGACTCCTATCGGGTGGAAAGGGCACAATCCCCGGTCGTCATCGGGCGGCCCGGTACTGGCGCCGCGGAGAAACCGCACATCCCGATCTCCGACGGTCGGGTCTCACGTGAACATCTCGTCGTCCACGCCCGGGACGGTTCCTGGTACGGCGTGCCGAAGGGCCGCAACGGCGTCTTCATCAACGGTGAAGAGATCAACGACGAGTTCGAGATCCCCGAGGACGAGTTGACCGTCGTCTTGGGACATCCAAACGTGGGTGTCCAGGTTCATTTCAGTGGGCTGGATCCCAGCCTCGTCTATGTCGGCACCCAGGTCGCGCAACGTCGCAACGAACTCGAGATCTCGCAGCGGACACTCGCTGCCGCACAGGTCATGAACGCCGGCGCACTCATCACTTTCGAGAAAGGGCGCAGCTGGCCACGGCAGAAGACCCGCGAAAAGTTGGAGGCGGCGCTCGGATGGCCAGCTGGCCACATCGAGAATCTGCGACGCCAGTACAAGGCCGAATCTGGCCCCGGCGGCAACGACGTCCAGCCCACGGATGCCAACGATGAAGAGCGCACCGTTCTGCTCAAGACAGGGGGTACGACCGCGGTCGAATCCCGCTTCATGGCGGAAACGATTGCAGTTGCGCTGTCCAACATCAAGTCTCAGATTGCAGCGCTGCCGCCGGCCGCGGCGGACCCCTCCTTCCAATCCAGGGTCGGCGGCCTCATTGCCGACCTCAATCGGCTCGAGTCAGCCGCGTCGAACGCCTCCCGCGGCTCGGCCGGCGCACCCGACATCCTGTTGGGTCTAGGCGAGGTGCGACGAGTGCGACGCGAGCTGATGCTGCAGGCTGCGCGATCGCCGAATGCCACGATCGGGCAACGGGTATTCGCCGCGCGTCATCGCGCGGAGCTGACCCTGGAGGAAGCGGCCGCGATCGTGGGGATCAGTGCACACGACCTCAGTGCGGCCGAAGCAGGGCAAACCGTCTCGCCGCCGCAACTGGGCGCCCTGCAACGGCTCGTTGAAGTGTTGCGATAGTTCAAGAGAGCCCACACCCCACGACTGTGTCCACCGACTCCCCGTGCGCCACAGGTTCTCTGCGGTGAGGTGCAGCGGACAGGAAGGGCAGACGCTTTCTGCCGGGCGGCGCACCGAGGGCCGGGACGGGACAATCGCTTTCCGAGGGGAGTCCTACTGCCCGGAGAGGTTCTTGATGGTGCGGTGCACCGCGAGACCGGCGAAGACCAGAACGGCGCATGCGACCGCGGACAGCACGGTCTGCAGGATGATGATCGTGCCGAGACCCGTGCCTCCTTGCAGTAGCGGTGACGCCGAAGACAAGCTCAGCCAGCCCATCAATCCCAGAAGCGCCCCTAGTCCGTACAACGCGGCGCCGCCCCCGCAAACGCCGTAGGCGACGAGCTGAACGGCCAGCTTGGTTCCGACGGCGAACAGCACGTAGGCCAGGGCGATCAACACCGCGAAGGCCGCGATGGTGCCGGACGCACCGGGGAGCTGGCCCAAGACGAGCGCCAGAAGGACACCAACGCCGAAGCCGGCGTACACGAGCGTGTCCGGTGACTCCTGGCGGGTCTTTTGGAACCAGGGTTGGCGAATCAACTCTCCGTTGATGCCCCGGTAGATCAGCCGACTGATGAATGAGTTGCCCTTGCCGAGCATGGAATTGCCTGTGTCGCCGGGGGTTTGAGACTGCGGGTTCGGACTCGGCGGTGCCGGGTTGTAAGGGCCGGGGTGGGCATTGGCGAAGGGGGGTTGGTCGTTGGATGCGTAGGGGGTGTTGTATCCCGAAGGCGGGAAGGTGGGGTAGGGCGGCTGTGTGCCCGGACGAGGTCCGTAGGGAGCGGCCTGGTTCGGTGGCCACGGCATCTGCGGGCCGGGCTGCGGTGCATGACCGGGTGCGGCGCCACCGGTCCCATACGGCTGTTGAATGGGCGGTTGCGGGAGCTGATGCTGCGGGCCGGACGCCGGACGCTGCTGGGGCTGCGGGCCGGGTGCGGGACGCTGCTGGGGCTGCGCGCCGGGCACTGGAGGCTGCTGGGGCGGCGGGACAGGAGCAGTGCGGGGGACCTGCAGCGTCGTGTCCTCGGCTGGGTCGCGCCCTGGTTCCGGCGTCGTCGGGCGCGCGGTGCGGGGTACGACGTGGGTCTTGTCCTCGTCGGATGCCGACGGTGCGTGACCGGTGACCTTCTGGGTCTTCTCGGCGTCGTCGTCCATGGTGCGGTCCCTCCCTCGTGATGTCTTCGGCTCTTACGCTAACGGTTCCGTGATGGGTGGCTTAGCACCAATCTGTCGCCGCACACGGCGCTAGCGGACTTGGCGGGCAAGTGCATTGACCAGTCCTGTGTTCAGGTAGTTGACGGCGGCGTAGCCCGGCGATTGCAGGGCGGTGATCGCGGCGGGGTCATCGACGATGATGGTGGCGCCCCGGTAGGCCGAGAACGGCTGAGGCAGGCCGTTGTAGCTTCCGTTGCCGGCTGTGCGGTCGGTGCGCAGAACGATCCGGACATCGGTGGGGGTGAGGTTGAGTTGTTCGGGATCTGCGACGGGTTGCATGTCGGCGCCGTCGGTGGAGGTGATGGCCGGTTTGGCTGGGTAGCGGAAGCCCAGCCCCTGCAGGTAGCGGGCCGCCGGTGAGGTGGGTGAGGCGATACTGACGCCGTCGTCGGTGACCAGGACGACCTCGACGCTCTTTCCGTCGAACACGGGGTGCTGGGATCGAAGGTCGGCCTGGGCGGCGGCGGCTTTGTCGATGAGGTCTTTGGCGCGCTGTTCGTGGCCGAGAATCCTTGCCGTCCACTGTAATTGGGTCTGCCAGGTCCAATCGCTGGCATCTTGGGGGCGTGTGATGGTGGTGGCGACATCAGACAGGGCTCGGTAGGTGGCGCCGTCGATCTCGCCGGTGTCGAGGATGAGATCGGATTGGGCGCCGGCGAGCGCTGCTGCGTCGGCGGTGGGTAGGACGCGGACGTCGCCGGTGATGAGGTCCTTCTCCCAGCTTGGCAGCTCGCCGCCGGGGGCGACGATGGCGACCGGCTGGACGTCGAGCGACAGCACGGCGTCGGCGTCGCCGGGGCCCGCGGCGATCACTGCGCGGGGCTGCTCGGTCAGTGTGGCCTGGCCGTGTTCGTGGACGAGTGTTTGAGCAGCGTATGCCGGTGCTGAGTCTTTAGGCCACAACGCGTAACTCGTTCCGGCGACGATGAGTACCACTGCGGCCAGGGCGGCGGCGATCATCGGGCGCCTGCGGCGCTTGAGTGGAACCGGTTTGTGGCCGGTGACGTGTGGCGGCGAGGTGGGTCCGGTGGACCATCCCGGGCCGTGGCCCGATGGTGGCGGTGTCGGGCCGGGGCTGTACGGCGTGGGTGTGGTCGGTCCGGTGGCCTGGGTGGGCCGGGTCGGTCCGGTGGGCCCGGTGGCCTGGGTGGGCCATCGTGGTGGCGTGTGGTCCCCGGGCCAGCCTGGGCCGCGTGCTGGTGCCGGAGCGACGCGTACGGCGTTGGTGGTCTCGTCGAGGGCCCGCACGGCCGCCTGGGCGAGTTCGCCGGCGGTCTGGAATCGCTGGGCGGGGTATTTGGCCATGGCTTGGGCGATGACGGCGTCGAATGCGGTGGGCAGGTTGGGGACCGAGTCGGTTGCCCGTGGCGGCGGCTCGACCATGTGCGCTGCTGCGATCGCGGCCATGCCCCCAGACCGGCCGCCGAACGGTGAGTTGCCGGTGAGCATTCGGTACAGCGAGCAGCCCAGGGAGTAGACGTCGGAGCGGTGATCGATTTCTTCGCCGGCCAGTGCTTCGGGGGAGGCGAAGGCGATGCTGGCCATCACCGTCCCGGTCTGGGTGAGATTCACCGCCTCGTCGAGGGCGCGTGCGATGCCGAAGTCGGCGAGGAAGACGCGTTCGTCGTTGGGTGCGAGCAGGAAGTTGGCGGGCTTGATGTCGCGGTGCAGCAGGTGGCGGCGGTGGGCGTAGTCCAGGGCCCGTGCGACTTCGCCGATGATGTGGACCGCCCGCTCGGGGGTCATGCGGTGGTTCTTGATCTCGTTGTCGGCGTCGCTGCCCGCGACGTACTGCATGGCGATCCACAACTGACCGTCGGTTTCGCCGCGGTTGTGGATGGTGACGATGTTGGGGTGGTCCAGCGATGCCGCTAGTTCGGCTTCGCGTTCGAAGCGGGCCCGGAAGTGCTCGTCGCGCGACAGTTCGGCGGAGAGCACCTTGAGGGCATCGCTGCGGGGGAGAGCCGGGTGGCGTGCGCGGTACACGGTGCCCATGCCGCCGTGTCCGATCACGCCCTCGATGGTGTAGCCGCCGACGACGTCGCCTGGGTGCAGTGTCATGTCGAATCGCCTACTGCCCGGCCAGAATGCGGTACTGGGCCGCGGCTTGCTGCCGGACGTCGCCCACCGTGTCCGAGAACGTCGTGTAGGCGTAACGGTCAGCGGTGGCAACGCATTTGAACTGCCAATACACCCGCTGCCACGTGATCGGCGCGGTACCCGGTAGGGCCGCCTGCTTGCGTTTAAAGCACTTGGCCGCCGGCAGCCCCGGTACCCCCTCGATTGCCTGCACGTTGGCCAAGCTACCAATCTGCTGGTCGAGACCGTCGGCGACCCGAGAAGCGCCGTCACTGTTGGCGGCCTGATAGACGGTGGCCAGACGCTGGCCCACGAAATCGACGCCGGCGGTATTGAACAGCGAGGAGGCCAGCAGCGGGTCGTCCTCGAAGTGCAGCCAGCCGCGGGAGTTCCACACGCCGATGATGAACGGGGCGCGGTTGTCGGGAGCGCTGAGGGTGCGTGCGAGTAGTTGGCCACTGGGGTCCAGCGGAAGATCCCGCATGGCGGCGGGATCAGTGGGGGCGAATTCATCGATGCGGCGCTTCTGGGTGATGAGTAGTCCATCGACCAGGTTGATCGCACTCGTGCCTAGGAACGCCTCGGCCGTCTGAGCTTCCTGGTACAGCACGAATGGGCCATGAGCGGTGAAGCTGACGACTTTCCGGATCTTGTCAGGGAGTGTGGAGGACATCGCGCGGGCCTCTGGGGTGCTGTTCACCGCGACCGGCTCAACCGGAGGTTGCCCTGGTCGGGACGATTCGGCGGCGGCCATCTCCACTGCGGCTGCCTCGGCTGCTGCGGGGTCAGGGAACCGCAACACCACATTGTGCAAGCTGCGTGGTTGGCCCGTCTTCTCCGGCGACTGGCGCACGGTGCTAAAGCCGGTGATGAATCGATGCCGATCGGCGACCGCGATCAAATCCTCCTTGAAGGCGCCGTTGTCGCGCATCAGTTTGATCGACGGGAT
The DNA here is from genome assembly GCF_010731815.2 of Mycolicibacterium arabiense. Classification (NCBI taxonomy): domain Bacteria; kingdom Bacillati; phylum Actinomycetota; class Actinomycetes; order Mycobacteriales; family Mycobacteriaceae; genus Mycobacterium; species Mycolicibacterium arabiense. The sequence continues at coordinate 361,080 of NZ_AP022592.1, read as the reverse complement.
CGGACCAATCAGCCCCAAGGCCAATGCCCCGGGCATGCTCTTGAGTTCCGCATCGACCTCCCAAGGGCCGAGTACGAAGTCAGCCATGCGTTGAGCTTCGAGCAGATTGGCGCCCGCAACGTCGTCGCCGGCCGCCCCGAACGGTCTACTGGCAGCGGTGTCGTAGGTGCCGGTATCCATCAGCGCCACGATCGCTCCGGAATCGGGTGCTTGGGCCGCGGTGGTCGGCTTTCCCGGGGTCGTGGTGGGGGAGCACCCGGCGATCAGGCCCACGCACGCACCCACAGCTGTCGCGACCTTCAACACGGCGACTGTCGTCTTCACGGGTCTCTTCTCCAGCTCTGCGGGTGAGTGATCGCGGTGTGCGAGTGATCGAATCGGCCAAGTAGCGACGGGCTTCACGCGACAACCCGGGGTGGATCACTACTGATGTCGACGTCCTCCGTGTTGACCCACGGCATTCTGTCGGTGACCGTGTGACCGTCGGCGTTCTGATAGGTGATCGGGATATAGGTGATGCCCGAGACGCCGACCATCAGGTCGAAAACGAGGAAGTTCTTCAATTCGCCGATCTCGGCGCGCCCCCATGTGACGGCGCCGTCCTCGCCGACGGGGAGGTGGGCCGGGCAACCCGGGGGGTGGGTGAGTGTGGAGCCCTCGCACCGCGCGAATGCTTGCTCCACGGCTGCCCTGACCGCGGTTTCGCCCGCGCTGTTGAGTTCGGGTGCTCCTTCGATGTCGATGGTCGGGGGCGCCAGGACGGGCCACGAGGAGAAAGTCGTATGTTCCTTGGCCACGACATCGATGTACTTGTTGGAAGTTGTTATCTCGAGGTACCCCGGGAACGCGAACACCGTCTTCTCAGGGATGAGCTGCTTGCCGAAGACCGAGAGCGTCTTGTGCGTCGCAGAACTCGACCCGGGTTTGTACTCGTTGGCGACGTAATCGATCCACCAATCACCCTGGGGGTTCCTGGTCACGCTGATCTGGTCGGCGACCTTCTTGTCGCCGAACTTCAACGACACCGTCACGAACATCTTCTCCGCGATGGCCTCGTTCCCCTCGACCGGGTGGATGCGGATATCGGAGATGGGCCACTGGGCGAGCTGCTTGCCCAGGATGTCGTCGGTGAGCAGAGTCATGTCTTCGGGCCTCTTTTCGCCGTAAGACAGCGCTTTTTCGGCGTCGCCATCGCGAAGTGCCTCCAAGTAGCCAAGGACGGTCTGCCCCACGACTGACGACCCGTCCTGCGTTGTCGTCGTCGGGGCGCTCTGCGCCGTGGAGGACTCGGTGCCGCCGCCGGCGGTGATGCCACCGTCTACGCCGGTGACCCGCATGTAGGCGACCGTGCCGCTGACCACCAGCACGACCGTTGCCGCGGCGAGCAGCAGATGGTGGCGGCGACGGCCGGAGGGCAGCTGGGGGGGCTGGCCGCTGGCATTGGGTGGGGCTGACGGCCCGGAGCGCTGCGGAGGCGCAGGCGGCGGCCAGTGCTGGTGCCCCGTACTGACGCTGGCGGGCGGTGGGGCCGCCCACGGCTGCGGACCAACTTTGGTCGATGGCGGCCGTTCATACCGGGGGGCTGCGCGCGTGGCGGCATCGGGGTCGACCCAGCCGGGACCGGGAGGCGAGTTGCGCTGCTGGCCAATCCATTTCGTCACGCCAAATACCTCCTTCTGATGTTCCTGACGCGATCGTCGGGGCGTATCGGCGGCTTCGGCTGGCTAGACCAGCTGGCGCGTGCTCGGCGGTCGGCTCACCGGACGATCTGTGGGGGAGAGGTACTGACGTCGACGGAGTTGAACGTGACGCTCTCGGCAGTGCCGCTTTGCGTGCCGCCGTCGCGCGTTTGATAGGACACCGGAATGGTCACCGTCCCGGTGATCCGGACGGTCATGTCGTAGTCACTGAGGTCACCGATAGTCAGTCCGCTGAGATCCGCCTTCCCCCACGTCACGGTGCCGTCGACGGCGTCGTATTTGCTGAGCCGGACCGGGCAATCGGGGGGATCGAGAAGCCTGGACCTCTCGCAGGCGGCGAAGGCTTCGGCCATCACGGTGGAAACGGCGTCGACGCCGTCATCGTTGAGCACGTATGTCGGCCTGAGGTAGGTCGTGCCTGCCGCCATGAGCGGGGATTCCGATGTGACGTCGAGGTACTCGTTGGAACTACCCACGTCGACGAACCCGGGAAACACGTAGAACGCCTCACCCATCTTCAGCTCCTTGCCGAAGATGGTCAGGGTCTCGTCGGCGCGGGAGGGGTTGAGGAACTCGATCTTGTTGACGCCCTCGTCGATCTTCCAGGTCTCTTCGACCTTGGACAGCCGCACGGTGGAGTCGGAGAGCTGATCGCCGAACTTCACGGCCACCTTCACCGCGCCCATGCCGATGCCGGCCAGTTCTTCGCCCTCGTCGAGAATGCGTATGTCTGAGATCGGCATCTCGGCGATCTGCTTGCTCAGGATCTCGTTGGTAAGCAGATCGCTGTTGGCGGGCTCGCTCTTGTTGTAAGACAACGCCTTTTCCGCATCACCGCTGCTGAGCGCTTCCAGATACGCCGTGACGGTCTCCGCAGCGGTCAGCGACGAGCTTGCGCCACCGCCGGAGACGCGCATGTAGGCGACCCCTGCCCCGACGAGCACCACGATGACCGCGACGGCGATCAGCAGTGTTTTGCGGTTTCGGCGAGAAGACCCGGGGGCCGCCCCGCCGGTGTTCGGTGGCGTAGTCGTCGGCCAGCCCTGCTGTTGACCTGGGGCCGCCCAGCCTGCCTGTTCGCTGGTGCCCGGCCAGGATTGCTGCGGGTTGTTCGCTTGCCAGGGCTGTTGGCCGGGGGCTGGCCAGGATTGCTGTTGGCCGACGCTCGGAGGAGGTGGTGTGGGCCAGGGTTGCTGACCTGTAGGTGGGGGTGCCTGCGGGCCCGGCGGGTTGCCCGGTCCGGGCCACGGCCGCTGGACCTGCGGGACGGCGTGGGTGGCGGCGTTGGGGTCGACCCCGCCGGGGTCGCGAGGCGTAGGGCCGTGGTTGCCGGGCCAGTTCGTCACGGTGGAGCTTCTCCTTCACGACACGCCGACCTCAGGAGGTGGGCGATGGGTGGCGTTGTTGGTGTGCGGACCTCGTCGAAATGTGTGTCTAGAAACGGTCGTTCGCATGTAAGGAGGTGCGAGCCGACCTGATGCCGGGCGGTCGCCGACGGGAGGTTCTGCTCAGCGGACTCGGTCGGCGATGGCGCGCGTGATCGAATATCCGGAGCTGCCAACTGTCGGAGAGCAGGTCCGCACGTCGACGATGACGTTGCCGCGCAACGCCATGCCGCGTTCGCACTGCTGGCCGGGGACCGGCGAATCGGTGGGAACGATCTTCAGCGTCATGATGTCGCCGATCGGCACCGTGCGGCCGACATCGACATTGTTGGTGGCTCCCTGCACTTCGAACACGATTCTGGTCGACTGGCAGGCGTTCCAGTCGGCGACCAGCTTGTCGTATACGCCCTTGGCGGCAGCGGGATCCGGGAACGCCACGACTGCCTGAGCAACCCTCACCGGTTGATCGCGCATAACGCCTTGCACGGAGAGACCGGTGTATCCGGTTCCGTTGTAGGTGGTGGCGTACGCGGGCCCCCACGCGCCGGTGCAGTGTGGCGGAGTGACAGTGCCGCCCAGTGGCTGACTCTCCACGGCCATCGCCGTCATGTCGGGCAGGCCCAAGGTCTGCGCGATCTCTGAGGCCGGAAGCAGAAGGGGTGCAAGCGCGTCAGCGGCGATGACCGGCCCGGACGGCGGTGGCGGCGGCGGTGGAGGTGCCGGGGTGCCGGGCGGTGTAGAGGGCGCCGGTGAGCTGGGGGACTGTTCGGCCGAGGTGGCTTCCGTCAGACCCGGAACGCCGGCCACGCTAGTCGCTGCCGACGTGGTCTCGGCAGCGGTGTCAGCCGTGCCGTCCTGGCCGGTGGTGAGCACGACGGCCGCGGTGACCGCGGCGACGGCCGCGACGGCGCCGCCAAGCACCCACCAACGTTTCTCGGCGATCCGAGCGCCCAACGAGCCTTTCGGGCTCGATGGCTGCGCAGCGGGGGCAGGTGCCGGTGAGGAGGTGGGGGCGGGCGGCTGCTGGTATGTCGGCGGGGGGCCGGTAAAGCCGCCCGTCGAGGGCCCTGCCGGCCCACGCCCGGCGGGCGGCGACTGGTAGGGCCCAACCGGGGCAGGCCCCGGTTGGGGAGGCCGGGCGAAGGCCTCCGCGGCCATGGTGGCCTGGTCGTTGAGGGACGTGCCAGCAGGCGGGCCACCCTGGTACGGCGGCTGGGGCGGCGGCTGCCAGCCCGGGCCGCCCTGTTTGCCACGGTGCGGCGGCCTGTCATGCGGATTCATAATCCCCCCGGTCAATGCGGTGCTACGCAGAGCGCAGCAATGCCTCTGACCAATCATCGCATAAACCGTCGCACCCCCATTGCAGAAAAATTGGCGCATCAACCCCCGCTAATGGTGTGTGAGAATGGCATTACTCCCAGAACGCCGCGATCAACGCCCCCCGAACAGCACATCTGTCCAAGAACTGGCGACCGCGACGACCCGTGGGAGTACAACACAATGGCAGCGCATGCACCGCGGACGCGGCACTTCGGCTGACGCGAATCGCTACCGTAACCATCGCAGGGCAATTCTGGGCAGGGGAAGGGGGGACGGATGCCGAACGGAGATGTCAGCGGCTCACAGCTGCTGGCCGCACCTCCCGCGTTGGTGATCGAGGTTGCTGGAGGGCAGCAGTTCACTGCGCGCGCCGCCGACGGCCCCGTGGTCATCGGACGTGAACCGCCCGCTGACATCTGCATCCCCGACTCCGGTGTCTCGCGTATCCACCTTCGTGTCGAGCCCGAGCGTGACCAGTGGGTCGTGACCGACTCCGGCAGCAGGAACGGGACCTACGTCGATGGCCGCCGTATCCATCGCGTCGCGGTGGACAAGACGCTGACTCTGCGCCTCGGCGGTGCTGCCGGTGTCGAGGTGCGCGTGACCCCGGCACCGGCGAGGGCCGACCACCTGCTAGCCGATGAACGTGGCGCTCACGACGTGGCAGTAGTCAGCGCCCTCGGCGATGGCGACGCCATGGTGGCCGTCATCTCCGAGGGTGCCGCACGCGCCGGTGCTGCGGTGGCGGCGCGCCGTGAAGAACTCGGGTTCACCCAACGAAAGCTGGCCGACGACCACGTCGTCAGCCAAAGCGTCCTGGTCAAGTTCGAACGCGGAGTGCATTGGCCACGCCAGTCCACGATCGCCAAGATCGAGTCCTATCTGCGGTGGCCGTTGGGCACGATCGAGCTGCTGCGCGCTGGCGGGCCCGTCCCCGAAGATGACTCGACCGAAATTCTCACTCCAACCGTGCAAGCAACGGTGATGGTCGATGCCTCACAAATCGCTCTGCGTGGCCTCCTCGCGCGGGCGGCAGTGCTTCCGGCGGTCGATAGCCCACTGTTCACGGCGCAGATCACACCGTTGCTTGCCGAGGTGCGACGGCTGGAACGCACCGTGGCCACCGCTACGCACACCAGCGCCCGTCGCCCGGAGCTGGCCCGACTGCTGGGCCAGGTGCGGCGCACACGAGCCGACATGATCGCCAAAGCGGCCAGCGCCCCGGATGCCACGCTGGGCCAACGCCTCGCTGCGGCTCGAGAGGCCAACTGCCTCACCGTGACCGAGGCGGCGGTCACCGCCGGAGTGAGCGTCGGCGACGTCGAAGCCGTCGAGAGCGAACAAGCGCTGCCCACCCACACCACGGCCGCATTGCAGCAATTCCTCGGGCACGTCGATGCTCGCCGCTGACACGACGGACGGTTCTGCACTTCACATCAGGCGAGATTCACATCGTCACCAAGCGCCCCCGCCTGACTGGTGGGCGACGCGGTGGCTCAACGGGGGATGGAGCATCGGCAATGACGATTGAACGGACGGCGACCACGGCCAAAGAGTCCGGCGACGCGACGCTCGAGGCGGTCGCGCGGACGACTCCACGGCGCCGGCGCGTTGTGGCCGCGACCGCAGCGACTTTGCTCGTCGGCGTGCTTGCCGGGTGCTCCAGTCCGGTCGAAGGAGAAGGCAGGTCGAGCCTGTTCAATCCCAACTACGTTGGCGGCATGCCCGTGGTGGACGGGCCCAGTGGGGTGCGTGCGGATGCACCTGACCCGGAATCGTCGGCGGAATACGGCGATGGCGGCAAGGTCGACCGGCTGGCACTGCTCGCCGTCGACGACGTCGTGGAGTATTGGGAGAAGCACTACACCGATCCGCCGATGGACGGCTCATTCGAACCGGTAGGCAACCTCGCCTCCTACGACTCCACAGAGCGGTTCGGACCCATCCTGTGTGGGATGGAGACCTACGACTTCGCCAACGCGTTCTTCTGCCCAAAGGCCGACTTGATCGCCTGGGACAGAGGGCAACTCGTCCCTACCGGCATCAAGTACTTCGGCGACGCCTCCATTGCGGCGCTGCTGGCCCACGAATACGGCCACGCCGTGCAAACCATGGGCGACCTCGTGGATCGCTCCACCCCGGTCATCGTGCGCGAGCAGCAGGCAGACTGCTTCGCTGGCAGCTACATCCGATGGGTGACCGAAGGATCATCCCCACGATTCGAACTGAACACCGGAGACGGACTCAACCGGGTCCTCGCCGCGGCCATCACGATCAGCGATCCTATTCTCACCCCCGAGGACCAGGAGATGGTCGAGGAAGGCCACGGCACAGCGCTCGACCGCGTGGCGGCCTTCCAAACCGGATTCATCGACGGCGTCGACATGTGCGCCAGGATCGACTTGGAGAGCATCGAAAACAATCGTGGTGACCTGCCATTGGTGCTCGACACCGACGCCGGCCAAACCGGTGAGGCCCCCTTGAACGAGGAACTGGTCAAGACCACCGTTGCCGCCCTGAACACCATCTTTACACCCGAGAAGCCGCCCGCGGTCAGCATGCAACCCGCGGCGCAGCCCTGCCCCGACGCCAAGGCCACGCCTCCGGTGTCCTACTGCCCCAGCACGAATACGCTCACCGTCGATCTCGCCGGCCTGCAGAAGGCGGGCCGCCAACCCTCGCGGGAGGAACGCGTCCTCATTCAAGGCGACAACACCGCGATCTCGGTGCTTGCTTCGCGCTACGCCCTGGCGCTGCAACACCAACGCGGTGTCAAAGTGGACGACATCAGCGCCGCGCTACGCACGGCATGCCTGACCGGGGTCTCCCAACGCAAGATGGTGGAACCCATCAAGGTGCCCGAAGGGGGAGACATCGTGCTCACCGCAGGAGATTTCGACGAGGCCGTCGCCGGACTGCTCAACAACGGTCTGGCCGCCAGCGACGTCAACGGGACCACCGTCGCCGCCGGTTTCACCCGCATCATGGCCTACCGGTCCGGAATCATCAATCCCGACGCCGACGCCTGCTACACCCGGTTCCCCTGACCCCTACGGCCCCGTGCCGGCACCCGTCGAGTCGTGACGCCGCCGTCGGCACGCCGCCGACGTTGGTCTCTTCGTTTGGACGCCGAGAATGGAGTTCGATGGAGCACCCTGCGGGAGGTTGGCCGAGTGCTGCAGCGTCCGGCAGTGATCAGCGTTGTTCTGCTGCTTGGCTTTGCGCGGCGATGCCATCGAGGATGGCCGCGAAGAGGGGTAGGCGCGCCAACTGGGGGCCGTCGTCGGTAGGGGAGTGGTACCACTCGACGGGACCGGGCCCGGCGTAGTTCCAGCGGTCGAGCCACGCTCGCAGATGACCGACGGCATGGGCGTAGGGCAGTGCCCGCTCGAAGAGGATGGGCTGCGCTGACGCGTCTATCGCAGCGGGGTCCAGGGTGCTCACGTACTGCCGCATGCCGCCGAGTGCAGCTGTCAACGCAGAGCCGCGGCGCGTGCGCCGGGGCGCCAGCAGGGCCGCCGCGGCGATACCCCCGCCGAGGACGGCTGCGGCCACTCCGAACAGTGGACTGTGCCCGAGGGCGGCTAGCGTCACCGCAGCGACGGCGCCGATGCCCAGCAGGACGAACCCGGCGATCTGAACGTTCCGCCATTGGCGAATCCAGCCACGCCCGGCGACACTCTGTTCGAGATCCGTTGTCGTGCGCCGCAAGTTGACGGGCATGGGCGCACTGGTCAGTTCGGAGACCAGGACCGACTGACGACCACCGGGGAGCAGCGCGTCCACGAGATCGCGCTCGTAGGCGGTCACGCCGGCGTCGAGGTCCGCGCGACGCGAGATCTGGAAATCGGGATTGCTCCCGCCGTCGAGTGCTTCGGCGATCCACAGGTAATTCCGTACCGCCAGGTCCAGCACGGTCGCGCCGATGTCGGCGGGACGGCTGCGCCCATTGACGACAGAGCCGATCTGGCCGGGCAGCACGCCGTCGGGCGAGACGAACCCGCCAGGCCCACTGTTGGTGGCGAACAGGTCTGACTGGCCCGCTGTCGACAGCAAGGCAATCTGGTCGCTGCGTCGACGCCACCAGGCCGCGGCCACCACGAGCCCGGCCAGCACCGCCGCCGCCACCAGCGTCAGCAGACCAGCCCGGTTTCCGGCAGCGGGGGACTGGCCTCCACCGGCGACCGTGGGGGTGAAATCGGCAGTGGCAGGCACCGTTCCGGCTGGCAGCAGCACCGAGAACACGACGACGTTGCCAGCGACCAAGTCGTTGTTCTGGAAGCGGACCGTACCGCCCGTGTGGTCGGTCTGGGTCAACGAGCACAATCGGCGAACACCAATCTCGCCATAGGCACAGATCGGGGAATCAGGAGAAGCGGCCGGTGAACTGAACGTACCGCGCAGCGTCGCAATGGGTTCCGACCACGCCGCCGCCGCGACCCAGGTGAACTGCTGCAGATCGGGTCCGTCGGCGACCGTCCCTGATGCCGCGAATCGAATCGTGGACGTTCCGGCGGGTAGCGAGAGCGACAGAGAATCGCCGTTCACGGTGGCCGTGGCACCGTTGTCGGTGCTGATGTCAGAAACCGAGAAGCGTTGAGTGCGGTTGCCTTCGACGGCGATCTCCAGCGGAAACTGAGACGTTGCCGTCGATCCAGCGGGTACATCGGCGGTCATCGTTACTTGCAGAATTCCGTCATCGCCCAGATCAAGACCCAGATCGAGTGTGATCGGCGACTCGGCCCGAGCCGGTGGAGCCCCGGTGACCAGCAACCCCGTCCACAGCAGCAGCACGACCAGCAGAAATCCCCCACGACCCGCCATGAACGCAGGGTAGCCTACGCCGGTGGCTTCGTATCGCGATCCCTCCGGTAGCCAACCCCCGTTTCGCGGTCAACCCCCGTCGAGCGGTCCGGACCGGCGCCGTGAGCGTCCGGCCCCGCCGCCACAAGAGCGACCGTTCCATGCGGTGCCTCCGCCCAAAGTGATTCAGCCAGCACCACAATGGGGACGCACCGGTTCGCACCGGACATTCCGCCGACCGCCACCGCCGGTTCCGTACGGGCAGGGATATCAGCACCTAAGCCCGCCGTCCCCAGCGCCGGGACAGCAGTACCAGCGGCCAGCGGCACCGTCTCGGGGGCATCCGCCGCGTCCTGGGCCGCCACCGCAGGCCTTTCCCCCCGGACCCCGACCGCCTCGGCACGCCGGCCGGCCTGTTCATATCCCCGGCGCGGGAACGCCGCCCACGCAACCACCTGCACCACCTGGTGGATGGGCACCGCGTTCATCAGCCGCGCCCGGTTGGGCGCCCGCCCCGGCGCCGGCTCCGTCGCCGCCGAAGCAGAAGCACACCGCGAGAACGGCCCTCGCGATCGGCATGACTATTGCGCTCGGCATCATCGGCGTGGCGATCGTCGAGCCTCAGTTGTTCCGTCCGGGCAGCTCTGCCAGTTCCCCGTCGAGCAAGGTCACCGCAGCACCGACAAGCAAATCCTCGACCACGACAACAAGGTCGAGCCGTAGATCGACCACGCGGACATCTACAACGACCACCACCACAACGACCACCACACCGCCCACACCCACCGGCGAGGCAGCGCTGGCTGGTAACCGGATTCTGCAAACAGGCGGAATGACCAAACAGATCTGCAATCCGCCTGGCTGGCCCAGCGAGGTGCCAGCCGCGGAGACGTTCTACAACGCTGCGCTCCCATGTTTGGCCTCGGCGTGGCAGCCACTGCTCGGCCGTGCCGAGTTTGAGTACAGCCAACCGAAGATTCTCGTCCCGAGTAACGGTAATGCGACATCACCGTGCGGAACGGTGGGGCCCACCACCACTGGCTTCTACTGCTCGTCAAACAAGACGATCTACCTACCGATGGGCCGAATACACCCTGACTGGAATGGTGTCCCCATCGTCTACCTGTCACTGTTCAGCCATGAGTTTGGCCACCATGTTCAGACACTCAGCGGCTCTTTACAGGAGGCCTGGCGCCAAAGGCGTGCGGCCGGAAGTGACAGCCCGGCCGGGTTGGAGTGGTCTCGTCGAATGGAGCTGCAATCCGAGTGCTTTTCGGGCCTGTTCATCGGCGCAGTCGTCGACAGCGGCGGCCCGTTCACCGAAAGCGACATCGGCAACGTCTTGCAAGCCTGGATCGGTGACCCCACGCACGGCACTAACGCGAACATCGACGCGTGGTTCAACCGCGGAGTGCAGAATCAGATCGCGTTGTGCAACACATGGATCGCCTCGTCGGCCGAGGTCGCCTAAGGCACCCACGCAGGCCGTCACCCCAGCACGAATTCGTGTCACCAGCAGCGACGGACGCGCGGTAGCCTACGCCGGTGGATTCGTATCGCGAACCCTCCGGTGGAGAACCCCCGTTTCGGGGTCAACCTTCAGCGGGCGGCCCGAACCGGCGCCCTGAGCATCCAGCCTCCCGGCCGTCGCCACGGCCGTTGTACCCGGTACCTCCGCCCAGAGCGGTTGGGGCGGCCCCGGAATGGGGAGATACCGGCTCACATCGCGCGTTCCGCCGACCCCCGCCCCCCGCTCCGTACGGGCAGGGCTATCACCGTCCGGCCCAGCCCCCATCATCCCAGCAGCAGTATCAGCGGCCACCAGTACCGCCACGAGGATCTGCGCCGCGGCCCGGGCCGCCACCGCAGGCCTTTCCCACTGGGCCCCGTCCGCCGGCGCATGCTGCAAGACAAGTCCCGCCGGGATGGGTCACGCCACCGCCTGCAGCGCCAGCTTCCGGATGGGGGTCACACCTACCGCCGGCTCCGCCGGGATGGAACGCACCACCCGGACCAGCTGCCGCATCGGGACCGCCAAGGTTCTTCGACGCCAGGATGGTCCTGGCGATCGTCATGGCCGTCGTACTCGGCGTCATCGGAGTGGCGATCGTCAAACCCGAAATCTTCCGATCCTCGGGCACAACCACTTCCGCGCCGACGGCCAGGAGCACCGCCGCCTCGACATCCGAGTCACGAACCACGACAACACGTTCAACCCGCACAACGACCGCCAGGACCACCACTAGCACCGCAACGACACCCAGCGTTCAGCCCGTACCTACCGGGGAACAAGCGCTGAGCGGCAACCCGATCCTCCAGACGGGCGGCATGGCCAAACAGGTCTGTGGCCCTCCCGGCTACCCCAGCGATGGGCCCGCCGGCGAAGCCTTCTACGCAGCCGCGCTACCGTGCGTCGAACGGGCATGGCAGCCGTTGTTCGAACGCGCGAGAATGGAATACGACAGGCCGTAGGTCATGGTCCCGGCCGGCACGAGCGCCACGTCACCGTGCGGCACAGTCTCGACCGAGGAGGCAGCAGCATTTTATTGCTCGTCCAACGAGACGATTTACATGCCGATCGCCGGACTGCCAGAGTCCTGGACCGAGGGTAGGCCGCTGAACTACCTGTCGGTGTTCGCGCACGAATTCGGCCACCACGTGCAAGGACTCACCGGCACCCTCACCGAAGCGCACGACCGTAGACGCGAGGCAGGCGGAGACACTCCGGCCGGCTTGGAACTCACCCGCCGAAATGAGCTACGAGTGCAGTGCTTTGCCGGAATGTTCATCGAATCCATCGTCGACAGCGGCGGCCCGTTCACCCGACCCGACATCGATCACACTCGACGATTCGAGTACAGCAGCGGCAACGACAGTCCGACACACGGCACAGCCGCCAACATAGAGGGCTGGTGGGTCCGCGGAATCCGCAATCAGATCGCAGACTGCAACAGCTGGTCAGCCTCGTCCGCCGAGGTAGCCTGACCGCGCAGGCGTGGCACTGCCCGATGTCGGACTGGTCGGTAATTGTTCGCCGCGCTACGGGCCGTGTCTGCTTGGAGCGCAGAACGGTCGTTCGTGTGGAGCCAGCGGTGACGCACCGCGGCGTAGCATTGCGGCCGACGTCGGATCGGCGTTCATCGGTCCTCGGCGGCCATGTGCATACCGGTCTCGCCGAGGGGCAGTAGGCGAAACGGTGATCGCATCCTGACGCAGTGACGGCGAAAGGGAAGCCATGGAGTCGTCACAACGGGTCGTGAACCGGTCCTCCCTGCGCTCCGACCGGTATTACTGGCTGACCTCACTTCTCACCGAACGAGGACTGCAAACCCTCACTCGACGCGTGATGGCCACGGTCATCGTCGCTCTCGGCGCCCCACCCCTACTCACCCTCGCCAGCCCGATTGGACCCGCGCAGCCGTTGGGCCGCGGGCTAGCCGCCGCCGTCACCCTCAGTTGCCTGGGTATGGCCCTGATCTGGCTACGACGCCGGTGGCCGACTCGAGCCGAATCGCTGGCCTGCGTCATCGTAGGCACGCTGTGCGTGAGCGTGGCGTCGCTGGTGACCAGCAGTGCACAGACCGGGCTGCTCGGGGCCATATCGTTCGCCGTGATCACGGTCTACGTCGTGGCGTTTCACAGCGCCAGGCTGTTGTGGTTCACCTGGCCTGTCGCGGCGGCGGTGCTGGTCGCCCTGGCCAGCCGACTCGCCGCCGCCGATGTCATCATGGCGATCGTCAGTGTCGTCCTGGTCGTCGCGGTCACTGTCTTCGCCGCCGCCATGACATGGGTCGCGGTGCGCATCGCGAAGTCCCACACCACCGCCGGCGAAATCGAGCCGCTGACTGGCCTGCCACACAAACGCGGAATGCAGTCACGCGTGGCGACGCTACTCGCCGCCCGAAGCCGAGACGACGACCGCTACTTCGTGCTGGTGCTGCTCAGCATCGACGGCTACTCCTTGATCACGAGCATGGGTGGGCAACGGGCCACCGACCGCGCCCGAACGACGACAGCGCACATCATGCGTGACACCGTGCGCCGCGATGCCATCATCGCCCATACCTCCGAGGCCGAGTTCGTCGTCGTCGACGTCTTCGCCACCCGTGACGCCTCTCCCTTGGTGCGCCGGATCCACCACGCTGTCGCCGCCGCGCCTCAGCGACTGACCGTCAGCGTCGGAGTGGTCTGCACTCCACTCGCGCCGCTGCGGTCCTTGCCCCCAGGCGAGGTCGTCGACGAGATCGTCACTCTTGCCACCGCGGCCATGTACGACTCACGCCGCACGGGGGGGCAACGTCGCCCGGTACGTGATCGAGCCCAAACTCGCGGTGCTGAACCGGCGGCAGAACCCCCACGACACGTCCTGACCAATTCGGTTGAGACACCCGATTGGTGGAGCCACGTGCACGCGGCGTCACTGGCCGGCATCTTGGACAGCCGCGGCCGGGCCGGGCGACGCCGATGGTGGAGACCCGGCACCCGTTTCGCAATGTGGTTCAGCGGCTCAGTCTCTCGGTCAACGCGTCGACGCACCCGTCGATGAAGTCTCCACGCTCGAAGTCGCTCTTGGCGCCAATCGTAGTGCCGAGAGTGAACTGTTGCTCGCAGTAGTCTTCGGGCGTCGATCCGCCGAACTTGACCATGGTCGCGCCGTTCTCACCGGCGGACCGGCCAGCCTGATAGGACTCTTCGTCGCGCGGGCCGGCCCCAGTGGCGTAGAGCAAGGCGTAGCAGACCAGGACGAGCGCTGCGGTGACCGAGAGGCCGATCAGCCAACGCTTGGCGGTGCTACGTTTCCTCGGCGGCAGCGCGCCGCCCCCACCGTAGGGATGCGGGGACGGCATACCGTACGGAGGCGGTGGCGATGCCGGCCACGGCGGCGGGTTCCCCTGACCACCGGAGGGGCCGTAGGGATTCGGTGGGTGCCATCCCGGTTGGGGACCCAACGGCGGTCGTGGCGGCTCCCACGGAGATGAGTTCACGTGCCGCTCCTTCCAGAATTCACTGAGATATATGGACCGTCGTCATTGCTTGGCAGCGCCCGGTGGGCATCAATTGCGGGGTAGGGGAGCTAGCGGTGACCGTGTCGTGGGCGCGAGTAAAAGGCCATGGTCGTTCGGGTTAGCCGGGGGCCTGCGTGCACATGGTGCTGCGGGCGGCACCGACGAGATTGGCTGCCTGCTCGAAGCTGACCCCGTGTTGGGTCGCCGTCGCGTTGGTCGTCGTCAGCGTGCCCTGGCCGGTGTAGAGCATGCGGCAGGCCTGCTTTCCGGCCAGCAGCAGCTGATCGTCGTTGCCGGGGAACGCGCCTCGGACCGAGTTGAGGTAGTTCACTTCGACGTCGGTCAGCGGGATGGGCCACGCCGTCGCCGGTGCGGCGGCGGCTCCCCACATCGTTGCGGCGGCCAGCGCAGCGGCAGCGACGCGCGCCGTCAGTCGTGTTGCGGAGTTGAGCATGTGATCCCCCTGTGTCGGTGTCGTTGACGTGTGAAACCACCGTAAGCCGCTCTGGGGGGCCGTCATTGCACCAATTTTCGTGGATCGAGCCGGGCCTGATGCGCGTTCCCGCCACCTGGACCCGAACTCAGATCGCAGGCCATGGCCGGTGCGGCCGCGAACGCCGGCAGCTCGTCATGCCCGGCTTACGTGTCCGCTGAATCAGTCCTCGACCACCCGTCATTCGAGTAAGGCCGCCACGGGTGGTTGGCACCTACCGAGGGGAGTAGCCGTCGATGTGTGTACCGGTGCCGTCGCTGCGCACCATCAGCGTGGCGCCGGGGGCTGGCACGACCTCGGTGATGTCCGTGCCAGCTGGCACGGGTTGCGCCGACAGTGACCGGCAGTCGCGGTCGAAGACGACTAGTGATGGCTCGGGGTCGAATCCCTTGCCGCGGTTAAACACGGCGATGATCTGATCGGTCAGCCAGGCGGTGGCCTCGAACTCACCGTCCACCGGCGTGGCGTCAGGGCTGATGACGCACCGCCGAGCGCCTGCCGCATCGTGCAGTGCCACGGTGCCACCGCCGGGCGATGTGACGAGCAAGTCGCCACGCGGATCCCCGCCGAACGCAGATGTCTCACCGAGCGGCACCGAGGCACGCGAGGTGGTGTTGAGGTAGACCAGTGGGCTCGGGTCCTGCTCACCACTACCCGAGATCCAGAACGTCATCGCGACACCGGCTCCGGTGGAGTCGACGTCCTCGGCGATGAACGTCCAGGTCTCGGGGCGGCCGGCACCCGGGATCGGCACCCTGACGTCAACGCCCGCAGACCCGGTGGCCGCGTCGACCACCGTGACTCTCGCGTGGTCACCCCACATGTTGAGGCACAACAGTTGCGTGGGGGTGTAGGCGGTCTTGGAACAGCCCCTCGAGTGTCGCCACGTCTCCTCGCCGGTGCGCGGATCAAAGCCCATCATCACCGTTCCCGTCGACTGTGCAAGGAGCCGCGGCAACGACGGGTACGGCTTCCGTTCGGTGGAGTTCTGGTAGCCGTCGAACGCGCCGCGCAGATCCTCATTCAGTGATGTCCACAGCTGCTGGCCGGTGTAAGCGTCGAACGCGATCAGGCTGTCGGACAGTGCTGCGATGAGCACCGTCCCGTCGTCGTAGACGTGCACGTCGTCGATCGCGGTGTAGGCGGGGCGGTAGTGCCAGCGCTCCACACCGTCGGCGCCATAGGCCGTCAGGTTGTCATCGACGACGACGGCGAATCCAGGTCCGGCGCGCACGACGCGGGGCTGCGCGTCAGGACGGCCGAAGACGGTGACCTCAAACCGCCTGTCACCCAATTCTGGTGGGATCGCCGGGACCTCGGTTGGCGCAGACATGGTGGCGTCGACGGGCCGGTCATCGTGACCGATGCCGGACACCCCACCGATCACGACCGCACCGATCACAACGGCAGCGGCTACTGCCACGATCAGTACAAGGGCAGACCGCCTCCGAGTCACGTCGTCAGCCACAGGTTCTCGAAGACGTGACACATCGCGGCGACCACCGCGGCCGCGGTAGCGGCGACAACGACCGTCACCGCCCCGCCGGGTCAGGACAGCTCGCGCATCCCTCGAGACCCTGCTCATCACGCTCATTGCCCTTCGCTACGACAGTTCCACTGGTCCATTTCCTATGGAACCACGCCCGGAACCCGCTCGATTGCACCTCTTTTCGCCTTGGCGACATTCAGTCCATCGTCCTAGTGCGCTCGTGGCGACAGCCTTCCTCGGCGCGGGCGTCCCCAACGTAATCGGCGCCAAGAATCGCTGCAGATGCGTGACCAGATGCGCCTCGGCGCTGGCCCTTCTTGTGTCGTCGGTGCACTCCAAATTTCGGCCGCCGGCGAGCTTGTCGCAGGTTTAGCGGTATCCGTGCTGGACATCGCGGCCGCGGCCGGGCTCACCTTTCTTGCTATCGGGGCGATCGCGACCCACGAACGCGTCGACGATCAGAAGGGCCAATTCTGGCCGCGATTGTTCTCTCCTCTCGGGTCGCGACGGCACTCGGCCGTCTCCTCAGCGAAGGGTTTCGCGCATTACCGGTAAGGTCAGATCGCTGGGGACGGGATGATGAAAGGGATACACATGGCTGAGCGCGTAACCCGACAAGTCGTTGACGACATCGACGGCACCGATATCACCGACGGCGGAGGCGAGACGATCGAGTTCTCCGTTCGTGGCGTGAGCTACCGAATCGATCTGTCCACGCGGAACGCGTCCAAGTTCGACAAGACGCTGACCCCCTACATCAATGCAGCACGCGAGGTTTCTGGTCAGGAGCGGCCCCGTAACCGCCGAGCCAAAAAATCACGGAGCACGAAGGCGGAGGCGGGAGCTAGCCCATCGGCCATTCGCGCCTGGGCCGCCGAAAACGGGTACACAGTCAGCCCCCGCGGCCGCGTCCCCCGCGAAGTGCTCGAAGCGTTCGAGGGCGCCACCGCGCGGTAACGGCGTTCATACAGGCGCAGCTACCCAGCGGAGCCCACGCCCCCACGGCCGCCCACATGAGTGGATCGCGCTTCCCGATCAGCCAAGACCTGAGTGAACCAGCCCTGGTAGGGGAGTCCGGACCGAAGCGGGGAGCCGGACGTAAGCTCAAGTTCCACCTGTGCCGGGTCTACGTGATTAACAACGGTTATCGCACCAGTCCAGAGTTCCAGTGGTGCCCCTTGGGGCTGGTTCAATCCCAGTATCGCGCACCAGTATTACCGCAGTTCAGGACCGGACCGTTAACATCCGGCGGCTCCTGCGTAACCGCAAGGATCGCTCCGCGTACACATCGGTGCTCCCGCGTCAACGGCAGGCAATCCTCGACCTCGTTCGGCGACACACCCGGGCTATGCGGGTCCGGGATCTCGACTAGGTCGGCCCTGCAAAGGCCGTGGAGGTGATGTCCGCCCCCGCGAGCGGCGGCACTCCGCTGTCGGTGGGCGACGAATCGGCGTACCTCGTCAACGACATCGAGCCGGCGGTTGGATCCCTTTCAATAGTGGCGCTCTCTCGCGAAGACGTCACGCTCCTGAGTCTCGGAATCGTCCAGTTCATCGGACAGTCGATGGATAATGCGTTCAACCATGAAAGTGTGTTCTATGGATCGCGGTATAAGAGGCCGGGCCGGCAGCTGTGACTTGAGCCCCCTGTCGTGGTCGGCTGGCGACCTCACCGAACGTCCACACATAGCCAAGAATGGTCGCGACGCCATTGCGATCAGCAAGCGTCGCCCAGCCCGGGCCGCGGTTTTGAGCCTCAGCGCCGGCGTTGAACTCACATCAAACGGGTGGCGATAGCGTGGCAGGAGACGGTGGCGGATTTGCCTCCTTCGGGTTGCGCTATCAATACTTTGCGACGGTTGATCACTTCTTACAGCAACTCGCCGAGCACAGCGGCGATGTGAGTGGCTTAGTGCTGACGGTGGAGCCCACCCGGTTGGAACAGGTCTCCGACGGGGACCCCGACGAGGTCGTGGACTACGCGATTGCGGGTGTGGGCGGTGGGGGATCAGCAACCGCGGAAAGTGTCCAGGTCAAGGGGTCGCGCCGACCGTCGGCGCGAAACCCAATCAAGCCCTCAACGGTGAACGCGATCTTTGCCAAGATGTCGGGTGACCCAACGTCGAAGACCGTCTTGACCAACAAGCCGTTGTCGAAGCGGCTACGTGAGCGGTGCGGTCCGCCGGCGTCGACGACGGCGTCGCAGGACACATACGAGCTCCGAGCCGGTCAACACTTGCTGGGTCGCATCGTTCACGACAAGCGCACTGTCGACGACGTCAAACTGTCGGTGCTTGAACGCATCCGTACGTTACGGGTCGATCACGCACTCGGACCGGGAGTGCGGTCTGCAGGCCTCCTTCGGTCGCACTTGCTCGATCGAATCTTCGACTCCGCCGCCGGCTTGTCTTCGAGAACGATCCCCGCGGCCGAGGTCCTCGATCTGTTGCACATCAGTGACAACGAGATTGGCCACGCGTTGCGCGGCTATGACTGGGGCGTCCCATTGCTGGAAGTCCCGCGGGTGGTGTCTGCGGTACCGCGGGCTGAAGAGCTGGCCACGCTGATTGAATTCTTCGACGCCAGCGTGGCAGGCCGCACGCCGGCGACGGTGGTTCTGTCCGGCGTGACGGGCTTCGGCAAGACCACCCTTGCCGCGGACTTCTGCCAACTCAACCGGCACATGTACGAACAAATTATCTGGATGGACTGCCGCGCAGACGGTCTCATCACCGCAAAAGCGAGAGACGTCTTGGCGAAGATGGGTCAGCCCGCAGACGACGATGCTGATGTCGCAACGCTGTTCCGCAGCGCCATCGCAAGCGTCGCCGGCCCGTTCGTCCTGGTCTTCGACGGCGCAAAGGATCGCCAGCAGATCGAGGCCTTCGTCCCCACGAGCGGGTGCGGGATGACCGTTGTGACCTCCACCAACAGCACGACGTGGTGGACCGCCGCCCACCGAATGGCCATCCACGCATTCACCCAAGACCAAGCGATCGCCTGCTTTGCCAGTTATGCCGACGTGGACGCCTCCAACCATCGGGCCGCAATTGCAGACATCGTGGCGCGCTTGGGGCGCGTACCACTAGCCGTCGCCATGGCTGGCCTCTACTTCCGCGACTCCGGTAGCGACATCGCCTACCTGTCGGTCGGCTATTTTGACGAGCTGGCCGCCCTCGACGACCCTGCCTGGAAGCCAGAAGGCTTCGATCACACTGCGTTTGCGGCGATTCATTTAGCCGTCGCCAAACTGCGTGACGCGAAAGCGGGCAGCGACGAGGATCGTGGCCACGCGCAAGAGCTCATACATAGCAGCGCCCTGCTGGCTCCCGAACTCATACCGTTCAACATGATGCTTCAGATTGTGGACGCCGACCACACTTTCGACCTCGCGCATCCGCCACGCCCCCACGTGGCCGGAGAACATCGCCGCAATGTCATCATGACCAACCTCAATACTCAAACAATTGCGCGCAGAACACGTTACGTCGATCGAACCGGTGTGGAGAACCCCGCCAGCGATACCCTCAACCTGCACCCTCTTGTCCACGAGATCCTTCACAAGATCGTCGTCGACATCACTGCGCCCATTGATCTGCTGCGGCTGCTCACCGATCTCATGGGAACCGTGTATGGATGGTTGGACGAGATGCGCAACGAGGGGTTCTTCTTCCCCGTGGACCAGCTGCTGGTGCACGCTGACACCGTGTTGAAGACCGTCGACGACGTCGTCGGAAATGTTGAACCGGACGCTGACAGCGAGCAGCTGCTTAACTACCGTTGCGCCGCCGCTTTGCTCAGATGCGAGGCAGCCAACGCATACTCATCGCGTGGGCAGTACGAGCGCAGCGTCGCTTCGATCGAACGCGTGTTGAACGACGTCAATAGCCTTGCTCTGCCACCGCGCGGCCGAACCATCATCACCAAGGCCGCAGCGGACGCAATAGCCGACACATACATCGGTGAACTCGGTGTCGAGCGAGCAGTGAAGCTGGCGGAGCGCGCGTTGCAGGAACTCCGGCAACTGGAGGTCACCGATCAACCCAAGATCGGTGAGCAGACGTACTTGTGCGCACGTGTGGCGGCCGATGCGCTCCAGCGGTTCGCAACCGCGAAAACTGAAGCCTTCCGCCGCGACTTCAATGACATCGCAGCACGTCAGCAGCGCTCACCATCGCTCACGGGCATGATGCAAGACATCAACGGCGCCAACAAAGCCGGGAACCACAGGCTAGCCTTGCAGGTGATCGACACAGCCCGAAGGGCGTCCCCAGCGGCGCCCATGCAAACGTTCCTTGACCACCAAGCCGCAACAGCACACCTGGCCCTGAATCAACACCGTGAGGCTGCAGCAGTCATCGAGCGGATATTGGACGCCGATCCGGGCACTCATCTGACCTACGCGTTCCGCAGCATCTACATCGCACTCGACACAGGGCTCCGACTGGCTGAGCCCCAGTGGCGTCGCAGCCGATCCGCGTCGCACCTGTCGAAGCTTCAGGGCGAGGTTCGCCGACGGTTGACACAATGAAGGCGGTCGAGTTGCGACGACGACTGACGGCCGTGCTGGCGCTTGCGCCGTTTCGCTGGGTTCGTCCTCCATTTCGGCCTCAAGCCACTCACCTGAGATCGCGACTAACTTACATAACGATGCTTATTCTGCGTTCGCGTCCTTGACGCCTCGCGCGAAGCGGCAGTCAGTTACGTCGCTGGCGTGTTTTGAGAAGCTCGTACAGGGGGTTGAGTTCGGCGGCGGTGCGGGTGTCGGCGCCGGGCGCCGTCGACGTAACGCTGTGAGGTGACCATCGACTCGTGGCCGAGGAGCTTCATCAGTGTGTAGACGCTGACGTTGGCGTTGGCGAGTTCTGTGGCGCAGGCCGTGGACGAGTGCGCCAGAGGCTCGTTCGCCATTGATGCCAGGCCCTTCTTGAATGCGCGCAAGATGCGGTACTGCAGCGTTCCGCGGGTGATGCGTTCGCCTTTGGTTCCGACGAACAGGGGAGCGGTCGGACCGAAGTCGGCC
Source organism: Mycolicibacterium arabiense (assembly GCF_010731815.2). Classification (NCBI taxonomy): domain Bacteria; kingdom Bacillati; phylum Actinomycetota; class Actinomycetes; order Mycobacteriales; family Mycobacteriaceae; genus Mycobacterium; species Mycolicibacterium arabiense. Next base: position 339,862 of record NZ_AP022592.1, on the reverse strand, counting down.
AGCGTGCCGCCGTTGGAGCCCCGCTTGCGCGTGTGGGGAAAGCGGGTCCTGCGTGTTTCTAGGTAAGCATCGAGGACTGCGATCTGGCGTCTCGGGTTAGGGCCACTCGGAGGCCTGGTGTTCCAGCAGATGCAGACGGCGACATTCAGGGCCCGTGCTCACTACTATCGATAGCAGGAGCGGGGTCTCAGTCCTATCGGTTCGTAACCGAACGTTCCACAGAAGCGGGAGATCCGAGTGTGAAACTCGGCGGCCCACCATCGGGGCTGTAGCTCAAGGACGTAGAGCGCCCGCTTTCTACACTTACGTGAGCTTCGCGATGGAGGCCGCTAGCTCTTGCTCCGTGAGCGCCAGCGGTGAGTAGAACTGTTTCGCTAGACCCTTGACTTTGCGCGATGCAGTACTGCTTCGCACTAGCGACGGGCTCTGTTCGGCGAGTTCCGCCGCCACCATGTCGGACCAGACGTCGCGAGGCAGCGTTTTTTGAAGCATCACGTTCACTTGCCGGTCGAGGGTTTTCGTTACCGCAAGAGCAACGATCATCTCGCCGTGACCGAATTCGACTACATCCCCGACCTGGAGGGTCCGGGGGCTTCGTTTCGCCACCTTCATCCACTGATTAGCAGCGTCCGTGGTCCACCCTGCCACCTGGGTCACTAGAGCGTTATCAGCTCGACCGCCTGCGTGGATGAGGCAGTTCCGCATCAGCCTCAACGTGTCAATCTGGCTGCGCGGCACCGCCGAGAACGTCTCGTTCGATGCTGTCGCAATGATGTCGTGCTGCGTCGCGAGGCGGCTCCGTTCGGAGGTCCTCGGGGCAACCAGCCCCGCTTGCTCGAGCAGGAAGATGCAGCTCTTCAGGTAGTCCTCGTGGAGCGCCAGGGCGTACGGCACTCCCATCGCACCAAGATGGCCATCTGCGTTGTCCAAGAGCCGCCTCGCCGCATCACTCCTCAGGTTAAACCGCCTGATGTGAGCCACGTTCGGAAAGACCGCCGGCAGCAGCTGATCAGATCCCTCCGTGAGCTGCAGGAGATGAGTCGCCAATTGCGCCCCTGCCAGTAACGCCATCATGGCGTCGCTTGCAGCGATTCTGGCCGCTTCATACTCGCGATACTGCTTGTACTTGATGAGAGTCGGATACCCGGTCAACGTCATCCCTTCTCTGGTGTCAGCGACGTCCCGGAACTGAACAGGCCGCTTTCAACTCGCCACGGTGAGTATGCGGACAGGACATAAGTATTCACCAAACGAAACAGATTGTAGCGCAGTGGGATTGAACCGAAACTGACATATCTTGACACGCGGATACCTATGACGGCGAGCAACCCGACGCCTGCTGATAAGTAGCAGCAACTGCTAAGCACGCGACACCTAATGGCGCGAAAGTCAATGAAATCTGCACGAGACGGTGCTTGGTCCAAGCGATCTTGCTCATCTCGACAAGCTGTCTTGACAGCACCGGGACTAGGTCCGAGTCGCGGAGGTGTTCGCTCACCTCGTCCTGCGTACGAAGTCGCAGATGCCCAAAGTAGATGAAATTGACGGGCGCTTCAAACTCTAGTTTGGAACTCCGCAGGCGAGGTCGCACTGTCCATACGCAGCACAACACAGCCGCTATGAGGAGGATTACACCGACCACGTACCATATCAGCGCCCAGCCGCTGACTCCGTCCAGCGCACGATCTTTTCCAGACAACGTGACGACGCCGGCCAGCAGTGCCGACTCGACTGCGAGAGCGAACGAGGCCTTAGCGTCCACCTTGCCGGTCCAGTCGGCAATTGCAGCGTGGATTCTCCACCCGGTGTCTACCGGGTCAGGCCGTTCTAGTTCAGGATTTTCGGTGCTCACTGTTCACGGCCCCCAATACGCGTTGGTTCCGTAAACTACGACCGAATTATCACCTATCAATTTCGGATGCGGAAAGCGATACCAGATGTTCGACACTGTACCGTTCGCGTTGGGAAAGGATGCGACTTCGTCGTCCATATCATCTCGAACGGCTTCCGAAACATAAATAGCATAGCCGTCCTTCAAATCACTCAATTTTGCCGCCACGTTTGGAGCGCTTCCTATGGATATTAGATCATTGTTATCCCTCACGCCGCCTCGGACGATTAGCGCCTCGCCCGTGTCTATACCAACGCGGTGCGTAATCCTGCAAAAATCTTGACCGTCGGACCACCAAGTCTTGATTGCCTCGGGAATAATCTCCTCGACCGCCCAGTTAATAGCTAATGCAGCGCGCGTTGCGCGAGTGTTTCTGTCTTCACCCACGAAGATTGCCATCACTCGATCACCGTCAAAACTACGGATTTCGCCGTCGTAATGGCGAAAAACCCGGGTTGCCGAGTTGATGTAAGCGCGTATTATTTTGGCAACTGTTTCCTTGTAAAGGTTTGATTGTATAAGTTTGGTTGATTCACCGAGGTCTGCGTATGCGTAAGTCGCGTTAAGGAGCCGACCGCCGTTTTTCAGCGCTATGTCTTCGGTCTTCGGCACAACTAATCCAGGGGCGATGTTCCATTCTGCTTTGAAGATGTCGCCTACTGTCGCCTCGATACTGGGATACATCGATGCCATCAACCTCGGTTCGAAGGGAGGGGTATGGACAATGTCATGGCTTCCATGTGTAGGAAGAACTGTAGTAAAGGACCGACTTGCCGCCGAATGTAGCTGTGCCCATTTTCTGCCACATATCTTTGTCACCGCGGAACTTAGTCTCCTTGCTTAGGCGGCTATAAACATCGCTAAATATTGTCAACGGATTTTGCCTAAGGTCACTTAGATTAGCGGCAATGTTTGGTGCGCCGCCGATGCTAATTATGTCGTTCTGGCCATGGACTCCGCCTCGGACAAGCATCGCCTGGCCGGTGTCAATACCGATACCATGGTTCACGGTCCAGTCGAAATTATCCCATTTCGATGCGAGCCTGTCTTGGATGACCTTACGGACCGCCCAGTTGATATTCAGTGCGGCTTTCGCCGAGTTCGAGTTCTTCGACCCGCCAATGAATATCCCCATAACTCGGTCGCCGTCAAAACTGCGAATGTGGCCCCCTCGCGCCCTGATGATGCGAGTAGCCGCATTTAAGTAACAACGAATTACTTTCGCGACCTTTGTGTCACTGTATTGCTGGGCTAGTCCGGTCGAATCCGCCATATCCGCATAGAGATAGGTCGCGTCGAGGCGTACGGCACCATCTTTGAGCGCTATATCAGTCGTCTCTGGAACTACTTGGCCGTTGCGGATTGCCCAGGTTGGGTCTAATACTCCGTCGATTCCCGTGCTCACATCGTCTGCAAGTCCCATGTTCCCTTCCCCTCCATTGCAACACAAGCAACGTAGCTTTCATTGAATTGGGCCGGGTAGTTTTCAGGGATCCTGGTAGCCTGGGCCAGCATCTGAGCGCGCGACCCATCGACCATGACCTTCAAGACCGCCTCTTCGGCCCGCAGTAGCGAGGCATCGCCACGCTGAAGGACCCGAGGAATGAAACCCTCGCTCCTCGGCCACGTGCACGCTGGGACCTGACAGTCTGTCGATAATTGGCGCCACATGCACTGCGTCACAGTGACGAAACAAAGGCGAACGGTTGGGGCGAAGGGTGCAAGGGTGGCAACGGTGAATCGCACCGTCGGCAGCCTTGAGATGGTGGCGTGCGCCAGTTGGCAGCTACGTAACCTCTTCATGGATCACCTAGCGGCCCAATCAAGTCAGTAAGTGACCGTGCGACGACGGCGGCGTGCTCGCGCCCTCAGGCCAGGTTGGGCGGCAAACAAGCAGCAATCCGCCGACCGCAGTGGTTCGACTTTTCTGGAACTGCTATGGCGTACCGCCAGATTGAGTGGGAAGTGGCCGCATCCCGCCGACCGCCAGGTTCGTTGCGAGACCCGCCATCCGTATTGCGAGCGGACAACAATTATCAACACCTGAAATCGACTGAGGCGCAGCTTTGCCTGAATGAAGCTGACATAATAACTATTATTTTGCGTTCGCGTCGTTGACGACTCGCGCGAAGCGACAGTTAGTGACTTCGCTGGCGTGTGTTGAGAAGGTCGTACAGGGGGTTGAGTTCGGCGGCGGTGCGGGTGTCGGTGCCGGCGCCGTCGACGTAACGTTGTGAGGTGACCATTGATTCGTGGCCGAGGAGCTTCATCAGCGTGTAGACGCTGACGTTGGCGTTGGCGAGTTCTGTGGCGAAGGTGTGGCGCAGACCGTGGACGAGTGCGCCAGAGGCTCGTTCGCCGTTAATGCCGGCCTTTTTGAATGCGCGCAAGATGCGATACTGCAGCGTTCCGCGGGTGATGCGTTCGCCGTTGCTTCCCACGAACAGGGGAGCGGTCGGGCCGAAGCCGGCCAGCGTGCCGCCGTTCGAGCCCCGCTTGCGCGTGTTGGGAAAGCGAGTCCTGCGTGTTTCTAGATACGCATCGAGGACTTCCAGGAGTTCCGTGCCGATCGGGATGCGGCGATCTTTGTTGCCCTTGCCGCGGACGTGCAGGACGCCGCCGTCGTCGGTGCGGCGTATGTCGCCCACGTTGGCGTTGAGCAGTTCGTCGGCGCGCAGGCCGGCCAGCAATGAGGTGAAGACGATGGCGCGGTCGCGCTCGGGCCAGTCGCTGCTGCGGGTAGAGCCGTGGTCAGCGTCGATCGCAGCCACTAGATCGGCGACGGCCTGGGCGGGATAGCTCTTCGGCAGGCTCTTGGGCACCTTTGGGCGACCGATCAAGGGCATCGGATTGGCCTCGAGCAGCTCCGCGGTGAACAAGAAGGTGCACAACGTATTCCACGTCGACCAGCAGCGCCGGACCGATGCCGCTGAGTGGGTAGGCGGCGAACGCCAAACGCAACCCATCCCTCGAGAGGTCATCGGTGCGAAGGTGCGGCACGGCCTCGGCCGTGCCAGCGATTCGGACCGCGATCGCTTCGAAGTCTTGGCGGTAGGCCTTGGCCGTGTGCGGTGACGGCTTGCGGATCGCGCGATCGGCGAGGAAGTCGCTGAACCAACCGGGGTACGGCGACACGGCTGGCTGTTGACTGCCTTGGGGCACTGCACCAGTATGCCGGGACTGATGGATAACAGTGGTTATCCACGATGGACTCGCTGGGCAGACCCTGCCCATCTGCGGCGAACGGTTGACGATGGCTCTACTACGACGTCCTGTCCAGCTGGAGTGGCGCCTGGCGGCTGTCCCGCTTACCCAATAGTGACGGCCGCGGAGTGTCGCGCCGACGAATTTAGGCTGTGGCACCGTCGTTTTGTGGCTGGTGCCCGCCTCGGGGTGAACTGGTTTCGAATCACACCCTCGAATCGGACGCACCCGGCGGTTCGCGACATGGAGATCGTAGGCCCTTACACTTGGCGGGGCCGCTCTGAGTGGCGGGCGACTCGGGCTCGGTTGCCGCATTGTGGGGAACACCATTGGCGACGGGTGTTGTTCTTGACGAAGTAATAGGCGCAGCTTGGCGCGACGCAAGGGCATAACTGACCCCATTCGGGGCTTTCGACGAATTGGATCAGACGACGCGCCAGTACAGTGGTGAGCGCGTCGAGTCGAGTTCCGCCCGATTAGTTTTCACGGTGCTGCACCTTGGGTCCGTCTAACGTCATCTCCGGCCAGACCATGCTAAGCGCCGAGCTGTCATTGACAATGGCTATGGCGGCACGGACGTCGCGGACCGGTTACTCCCCTAGAGACCGGGGGTCTTGAGTCCGCTTGCTTGCAAGCGTGCGGGCTGCGTCGCGTAAGGACACTAGGCGTACGACGGCAGCCTGCTCGTTGATGCCAGCGTCCCCGCGCCGCGGAGTCAGGTCCGTCCAGGAGGACGCATCGCGCACCCACGGCGCAGTTCGGAGGGGTCGGCCAGCACGTCGTGAAGGCGGCCCCCGCGAACCACAGACAGCGTGTTGAGCAATTTAACCACCACGGGTTCTTCGTCTGGGTAGTGCCCAGTCGACATCGGCGCACCTCCTTTTGGGAACCTGGGCCCTGGACAGCCCGCGAGGATAACGGTACTCCCGTTCATGAGCGTTAGTGCTGGGCGTCGGCAAGGTCACCGCCCCCGGTCCTGCCGATTCAGAACAAACGTCTCTGCGCTCCTGCACCGGAATTAATGGTGATGAGGCACTGTTACCATTAGTAGATCACTTGGGAGTTACCCCGAGTGATCGCGCTAGGGCCTTGGCCACTCCCCAAGTGAGCCAAGACCGCAAACACAACCACGACGGAGTATCGACATGAAGAATTTCGGGATCGTCTCGCTCGCTGCTGCTGCCCTGACCGCCGGGGTCCTCGGCCTAGCCGCGCCCGCACAAGCCGACCTTGGCCACCACATCTGGGTCAACACCATCACCCAGCCGCACGTCGCCGTCCCGCACGTTGACACGACCGTTCACCACTAGGCACCGTCACCGAGCGCGGTCGGGCACCGAACTGATGCCCGACCCTCTTGGTGTCGGCAAGGGTCCCGGGGCACATCGAACCCACTCAGCGCGAGATCGAGGGCGGGGCGGCGGCTCGAGGATCGCTCTTCAGCCCTCGCCGCGATCGACGCCAGGAGCCGCAACCGCACCCCTATGCGGTACTCACGCCGGTTCAGGAAGGCTTCACCGCACCAGCACCCAGCAGCACCTTCTGACGCGTGGAGACGTGTCTACTCGCATCGTGGCAACGCCACGCCGGCCACAACACCACGGCGATCAAACGGTCGGACTGGCGAGTGCAGCTTGGCACCTCGATGCGTGGAGCGGTCGAACGTGCGCTCCTTCCGCATCACATTTCAGACGCGATTGACACGCTGCTCACCCAATGACTCTCTTCTCCAACACCTTTGGAATCTACAAAAGCCCGGGCGGCGACACCAGGCCCCACCGCCGGGCCGAGGCGGCGCGTCGCGCGTGACTACTCGGACGCCTGCAACCCCCGTCGTGTGCGCGACTGACCGTGCAGTCACGTTTTGTGGCCCGCCGTCATGAGCCGGCGCGGCAAGACGAGACAGAGCCTTCTACCCGCCCCTTGTCGCATCGAACTCTCACGGTGTGGTCGTCAACATCCCATCACTGGTGGGGCCAGTCGCAGGCGCGGATCACGGGGCCGCGGGATGGGGTTCAGGGCTCCCGAGTTCGAGCGGCAAGCAGGCAGTGATTTGGGTGTTGCCAGGCTGGGACGCAACGCTCAGGGACCCGCGGTGCATTCCGACGATGGTGCGCCAAGCCAAGTCCAAGCCCATTCCAATGCCTTGCCCCACCGGTTTGGTCGTGAAGAAGGGCAGGAAGATGCGATCGTGGATTGCCGCATCGATGCCGGCCCCGGTATCGATGATGTCGACGCGGACGATGCCCGGGTCGAACAAACTGGTACGCACCGTGATGGTGCCCGTGCGCTCATCAGTCGCCTTAATTGCTTCGACCGCGTTCTGGATGATGTTGTTGTAGGCCTGGTTGAGTTCTGCGGCATAGCACCTGAGCGGGGGCAGGTTCGCGGCATAGTCGCGGCGAATGTCGATGCCGTCGCCGACGACGGAAGCCATGACAGTCAACGTGCTATCCAGGAGTTCGTTGAGTTCGCACTGCCGTAGGGGGGAACTGTCTACTTGTGAATACGTCCTCGCTGATGCGACGAGTGCGCTGACCTCAGCACTCGCGGCGGCGAGTTCCTTGACGAGCAGGAGGGTGTCGAGCCGATCGGCTACCGCGGATAAGACCGCATCGAGTTCGGACAGGGAATCAGTGCAATCGAGGGTATCGGCCACGACCTGCAGCCAGCTAACGGATATACCGCCGGCAGCCAGAGTCGGTGCTTTCACCCATGACTGCTCGATACCGTGTGCGGTGAGCCATTCGTCGATTCGTTCTTCCCTTTGGATGCGTTCCAACGCCGACGCTGGCGAGATCTGTTCTGCTTGGACCGCCCGGCTCGCGTCAGATCTGAACGTAGCGTAGACAGCAGCGGCAGCCGGGGAGAGGCGTCCGTAGGTCGAGACCTGGAGGTCCCTGTGGTGGATCGTATTTAGGTGTGATGCGATCCGGGCGATGGCCGCTGCAGGGTTGTTGAGGCCGTGCATGAGGCCGGCAGTGAGTGTTCCGGCGGCCTGGATCCGGCGTTGTTGATCGACGATTTGGTGGACGCCCTCGTGATCGACATGCATGCCCTGCAGCAAGTGCACCGCCATCGGATAATGGGTGCGGATGAACCGGCCAAGGTATTCCGCGCCGATGCGAATCATCCGCGTGGAACCGACGGTTCGCGCGGAGAAGCCGTACGCTTCGGGCGGGTTCTCGATGAACGACGCTGTCGCGCCGCAGTATGCGCCGCGGTGGCTGGTACGCGTCGTCTCGACGTCCCGGTCGCCGGCTCGCTTGCTCAGCGAAAGCTCGCCATCTACAAGCACGTAGAAGAAGCGAGCGGGCTCGCCTTCGCCGAAGAGGAGCCCGGCGTCGTAGTCCACCAAAGCGCTGTTGGCGGCGAGGGACTCAAGGTGCTCCCCTGGCAGCGCCTCGAACAAGAACAACCCTCGCAGCATTGCCGTCGCCGGTGTTGATTCCCTCACGGATCGCGCTTCATTCACTGAACTGCCCTCTGGTGATTGGCTGGGGTACACAACCCATTCTATGGGTTACTCGACTCGACGTGGTGTATGGCCAACCAATGCTCGCCGCGACGGACTGTCTTCGTCCGCGTTTGACACAGTGGACGATCGCCGTATCTACCAGGTACACCGTTGGTGAGGAGGGCCGATCGGCGGCGCTCCAGTAGATTCGCCCTAAGAATGCGCGGCTGTTGATGTGATTGATTGCCGGAGAATGCCTGACACATCTGGGATGGTCTGATGCGGCAGCGCTTGTGCGTCCCGGCCACACGCTGGGCCGCCGAACCGGGTCGCCGACATGACGCGTTCGTGCCGCGCGGGCAGCGGCGCTGCCGCTATCTGGCACCAAGAAGCCGCTAGAAGCAGCGCCCGGTTACTCCCTCACGACGCTGTCGCCGACGTGCATCGCACCTTCGGCGACGACGTCGAGGTATGTCCCCGCGCAGGGGAGCACGCCGAAATCAAAAGCCTGTACGCGATTGTGCACCGTTGGTGTGCGCAATGCGTGGGGCGCTCGCGGCAACTGGCCGTGCTCCAGGGTCGGGATGACGCACCGCGGAGTCGGACCGAGAACGCGCAGACGCGTCCCACCAACCGTGAGAGTGCCTCCGGTCCAGTCGTTCTCTGCGTAGGGGGATGGTCAAGCGGAGTCTCGATGACCAGGTTCGGGCGGTAGCGTTCGGCCTCCACGCCGATCGCACACAGGGTGGCGGTGGTGATCGCGTGAAGCGGCGCGAAGTCGGTGAACGATGTGCCTGGAGTTGCTTGGGCCAGCTCGAGGAGCGGCGCGTCTACTTCGGCGTCTAGCCCGCGCTCGAGCACCTGTTCGGGATCAGCGCGCTCGAGAGTCGCCCCTGGCGGTCTCTTGTCCATCAAGTGAACCGGACGACCCACAAACGACGAGAGCAGCTCGTCGATGTCTTCGTCGTCGGTCGCGGTGACACGTCCGCCCGGGAATCGGATGTGGACCCCGGACGCGTTGACGAACGCTTGACACTGCAGCAAAGTGCGCCACAGTCTGGCCTGCTTCGCGCTGGCCACATGACCGTTGGATTCGTCGATCAAGGCGAACCGACGGTCGCCCTGGGCCCCGCCGTGATCGACGATCAATACATCGGCGCCTTCTCCCAGCATGACTTCACCGGGTAGCGGTGCAGACTTTGCGCATGTAGCCGTGACGTGGCGCCCATGACTCGACGATAGCCCGCGGTCGAGCCCGCAAGCAGTGTGAGTCAGTGGTTTCCGTGCTTTCGATCCGGAGGCGAGTTGGCGCGGCGGTGTTCCGCTGTGCCGGTCGAATGTCGGCAATGGAACGACCTGCTGTGGAGCGGCCCTCGGCCTGTCACCCCCGTGGGGTGCGTAGCCCAAAAAGTTTCCCAGTGGGCGGTACTGGGCCCGTCAATGTCACGGTTGCAGCACCAAATCCACCCACCCCCTTCCCGCGGCGGCAGGTGCAACTAATGTTGTGACCGGCGCTAACCATTAGCATGGGCGAGCTCGCGTCTTCGTAAACCAACCATCGGCAAGGAGACCAATGATCAATCACGGTGAGCACGAGCCGAAATCGACGATCACGTATTCGATGGCGGGCAAGGGATGCTGCCAGCTTCTCGCGGTCGGTCTTCTAGCGTCGGTCGGCTTGGCCGCGGTATCTGCGCAGGGTGCGGTCGCCGCGGCAACGCCCGGTGAGAACGACCTCGTCGGGTCGGTTGCTGCCGCGGCCGACGCCGAGCAGCAGCTCCACCAAGCCGGCGCGCAAGTTCAAACCCTGCAGGAGCAGGTAAATCAAGCCATCGTGCGACTGGGCGCGGCTCGTGACACGGCGGCCGTGGCCGAGTCCGATGTTCGACGACGGCAGGACGCTGTGCTTCGTGCACGCTCACAGATCGAGGAAGCGCAGCACCGCTTCGACCTATTCGCCGTTTCAACGTACGTCAACGGGCCAAGTGCCTCGTCGCTGATGGCAACTGACCCCGCAGAGGCCTTGTCGACGCTGGCCGCGGGACGAGCAATCGCACTAAGCCAGCGCCAATCATTGGCTAACCTGAATCGGGCGCGTACACGCGAGGTGGATGCCGAGTCGAGCGCACGCGCCACGCGCGACGACGCCAACGCCGCGCGGGCCGCGGCGCAGCGCCTCCAAGAAGAAGCAGTCTCCGATCTAACCGCAGCACGGGCAGCCTTCGCCGACCAACGCCAACGTATCGAGTCGTTGGCGGCCGATCGTCGTATCGCCAAGGATGCGGCAGGCGTAGCGGCGGACAGCACTAAAGCCTGGGATCTAGCAGCGGATCGGGGGCCGGGTGCGGCGAGCGTGCAGGAGTGGGACACGACGCTGCCATCCGTTCCGAGTGCGAACGTGACGACTGATCCGCTGGCCGTGGTGAACTCGATCCTCGGCGTGGCTTCGGCGTCGGCGAACGTGACAGCCGATCTGGGACGTTCATTTCTCAACGGTTTGGGCATCGTTCCGGCGGAGGTGCCCAACGCGCAGGCCGGCCTCACCAACGGCGCCATACCGCGGGCGTACGGGCGACAAGCCTCGGAGTACGTCATCCGACGTGCGATGTCCCAGATTGGCGTGCCCTACTCGTGGGGTGGCGGCAGCGCGGCCGGACCCTCTCGGGGCATCGACTCGGGCGCGGGCACCAGCGGTTTCGATTGCTCGGGCATAGTGTTATTCGCTTTCGCCGGCGTTGGCATCAAACTGCCGCACTACTCGGGCGACCAATACGACGCCGGTCGCAAAGTGCCTTCGGCACAGATGCGGCGCGGAGACGTCATCTTCTACGGGCCCGGTGCTAGCCAGCACGAGGCGCTCTACCTCGGGCAGGGGATGATGCTCGAAGCTCCCTTCACAGGTTCGGACGTGCATGTGTCTGCCGTCCGTACCTCGGGCATGACACCGTACGTAACGCGCTTCATCGAGTACTGACCGCTAATCGACCTGGCGCGGTCGGTTGGGCGCGCCAGCATCGACCGATCAGACGGCGGAATCCTCACCAGCGAACGTGCTGGTCGACATCGTGCGTTCTTGAGCCGTTGCTCCACATAGTCGTATGGCTACCAGGGCTTGCGCTGAGCGAGGCCAGCCCGTTAACGCATACGTGTATCAGAACCCCTGCCGATACCGGAGGCAAGCAACGAAAACGCGTCAACGTGGGGGCGGTGCCATCTGCCGTGGTTTGAGGCCGTCACCGGAGAGCGCCTCGTAGTCCCTCGGTGGCGATCAGCGCACCCAGCCCAGCCATGAAGGTGCCAGCCTTATGGTCGAGGGCCGACCTCGCCCTGCCGTACACCAGCCTGGGTGTGGGCCGCGACATCATGGTGGCGACCGTCAGGTACCAGGACGCCTCGATGGACAACACCACGAGAGGAAGGGCGGTCAACAACCAGCGCGAGGGATGCGCCGGCAGCGCGGACGCGAAGACGCTGCCATGGACCACGGTTGCCTTCGGGTTGCTCAACTGTGTCGACATCGCGATGGCGAAGGTCCGGCTCGACGGAAGGGGCCCGGCCTGCGGCAGGGTTCCGTCGTGATCGCCCGCCTTCCACAGGCGAACGCCGAGATACATCAAATAGTCCCCGGCTAGCACCTTGATCACCAGGAACGTCGAGACGGCGTAAGCCAGGACCGTCCCTACTCCCGCGGTGGCGGCAACAGCAAATACCAACCCACCCGTGCCCACACCGAGCGTTGCGACACGACCTCTGCGCGGTGTCGTCGAAAGCGCCGTCTGCGCCACCAGGAGAAAGCTGGGCCCAGGACTGATGGCCCCGATCGCGACGGCACCGGCAATTGTCACCAGGCTCACGATGTCTTGATTCGCCATGAACTACCTCCTTCGAAGTGCCCGCACCGTGCAATCCCCGCCGGGGGAGGGATTCACGGCGTTCCCCGTGAGCGCTCAAGACTGCGAGGGATGAACTCGTCCGCGATGAACGCGGGTGAGGGGCACGGATTGGTTGACCCTGCAGCATTCGGATAGAACTCCGGCCTTGCCTGGCCGCACGCCAGGATGCTGGACGGTCACGTCGATACCGTTGGGTGAGACGACGATGACGGGACACCAGGACCACCACGACCCGCTCCGAGTGCACGGCGGAAGCTACCGGTCGTCTTGTCCACGCGTCAATTGCTTTCGGCCTGACACTAGCCCGGCCCGCCCAAACCCACGCGAACGAGGTTTGGCCGAGTTGACCTGCTCGCACGCCGGGGCTCGTTTAGCGTCCGCGGTATGAGAAGGGTCAGGCCTACGTGTTGACAGGCCGACCAATCCGACTGATTAGAGGCTCTATTTCGATCCCACGCCCTTGGCCGCAACGGCCTTGACCAAATCGAACAAGGTACAGAAGAACAGTCCAAGTAGGGGAATGTACTTCGTGACAAGCTCCCAAACAGCGACAACGCCGGAATCCGCCGCCAGCGGGCTCGGTGACACTGGGTGTGGTGAACAAGGAACTCACCGTGGCCTGTGAAGAGCAAGATGGCCGACACGTTCCCGACGATGGACAGTTTCGGCGCAACAGGTTTGATTGGCCGATGGGTTCTCGTCACCCACCTCGATTACACCGAGTAGGGCGGAGAACGTACGCTCCGACAGAAAGCCGCAGAGCCAGCCCATGAAGGAGCTGTTCGAAACCAAGAGCGCGGTCTGTTGTGCGCTCAGACGAGATGACACGGACTCGTTTTGCGACCACGTTCGGCGCCAATCAACGACGTCAGCAAATCGAATACGCGCAGGCTGCGTCGCCGTCGGTCGCACTGGGCAGCGCCTTCAACGAGCGCCCCCAAGACCGGTTCAGTGCTAAGGGGATTACGCATTGTCCGGCAAGGGGCTCAGTGGTACCGGTCGCCTAGCTCTTTGCTCGCGAGTTCATCGCGAACTCATCAGAAAACCCCTCGGTTGATGCCCACTCGGCCTCGACGTCGGCGAGGGCTGCGGCGAGCCGATCGCGCGTCTGCACGCCCCGGTCGCTGAGATACACCCGTACCTTGCGCCGGTCCAAAGCGTCCACCTCCCGGTAGGCCAGGGAGCGGGTGGAAAGCTTGTCCACGACCCGGGTGAGGGTGGGCCCCGCAGTTACGGTTTCCGCCTGCAACTCGGCCATGGTGAGGCCTCCGGATTCGGCGAGCGCCTCAATGGCCAGCCAGTGGTCGACCCCGAGCTGTTCGCGCTGCAGTTCGGTCTCGAGCCCGACGGCCAACCGGCGGGCCGCCTGAAGCACTCTGACCGCCGTCGACGCGGTAGCCGGGCCGTCGGTGGGCGCACTCGACACGATCGCCGCCTCCTTAGGCCTTGCCGGGAGAGCCCGGCTCGGTCAATACTTTCAACTGGAAACGATAGTAACCTCATGTTCCTTGGCTTGGATAGGACCAGCGCTGTGAGTAGGCCCTCACCAAGGCGCGAAGACGCCGAGGTATGGCGGCTGGCCGTGGTCGTGCCGCTGCAGGGCCCGGGTGGGGTATTCGGTCCCGCGTGCGAGGCGGTGAGCGAGCTGGCTGCCCGCGATCTGAACGCTGCCGGGGGCGTGCTGGGCCGCGAGGCCGTCATCGAGATCGTCGACGGCGGAGCGGAACCCGCTGTGGTGGCGCGTGAGGTCGACCGTTTGGTGACTGCCGGCCGGGTTGACGCGGTGACCGGCTGGCACATCTCGTCGGTGCGGCACGCGTTGGCACCGGTGGTCGCCGGTCGCGTGCCTTACGCGTATCCGGCGCTTTACGAGGGCGGCGAGACCCGACGCGACATCTTCTGCTGCGGGGAGACGCCCGACACCCAGATCGCCCCGGCCTTGCGATGGATGCGCGACAACGTGGGCGCGCGGCGGTGGTTCATCGTCGGCGACGACTATGTATGGCCGCGGTCGTCGCTGGCGTCGGTGCGCGAATACGCCCGCGACCTCGATCTGCGCATCGTCGGCGGCCGGTTCGTGGACCTCGGCCGCGCCGACATGACCGAGGTTGTGCGGGATGCGCTGCGTTCGCGGTGCGATGCGGTGTTGATGCTGTTGGTGGGGCAGGACGCCGTCGAGTTTAACCGGGCCTGCGCCGAACTCGGCGCCGATGAGTCGTTCGTACGGTTCAGTCCGCTGATGGACGAGGGAATGCTGCTGGCCAGTGGCCACGAAAGCACCCGCGGCGTGTTCGCTGCCGCCTCCTACTTCCGTTCGATGATCGGCGCCAACTCGATGGATCTGCTCGGGCGCTACCTCGAACTGCACGGAGGTGGGGCCCCGCCGCTGACGGGGATCGCCGAGTCGTGTTACGAGGGGCCGCAGCTGCTTGCACAGCTTATTCACAAAGCCGGGCGACTAACCGACATCGCTACGCCGGACCGTGTTGCGTACGAAAGTCCCAGAGGCACAGTTGAATTCCGACACCATGCCACGGAGCAGCCTGTGCATCTGGCGCTGGCCGACGGATTGGACTTCGAAGTGCTGACGACCTTGGAGCGGCGCGGCGGATTGTGATCCGGCCTACGCGGTAGTTGACAGTGTGGCGCCGACCACTTAGTTTCAAATGGAGATATTCCAAATGAAACCGATAGGTGGGCGGAAAATGAACAACGTCGGACTGCTCTACGTCGGCGCCGTGCTCTTCCTCAACGGTGTCACCCTGCTGGGCAAGGTCCCGGTGCGCTCCGCCGCAGTCTTCAATCTCCTCGTCGGCGCACTTCAGTGCGCCGTACCCACGGTGATGCTTATCCAGGCGGGCGGCGACGCCGCGACCACGCTGGCCGCCTCGGGCATCTACCTCTTCGGATTCACCTACCTCTACGTCGGGGTGACCAACCTGGCAGGTCTCGAGCCGCAGGGGATCGGCTGGTTCTCGCTGTTCGTCGCCGCTGCCGCCGTGGTCTACGCGGCGCTGTCGTTTACGGTCGCCGGCGATCCCGCCTTCGGTGTCATCTGGATGGCGTGGGCGGTGCTCTGGTTTCTGTTCTTCCTGGTGTTCGGCCTCGGCCGCGACGAGCTGACAACGTTCACCGGATGGTCGGTCACCTTGCTGAGCCTGCCCACCTGCGCGGTACCTGCCTTTCTCGCACTCACCGGCCATTACCGGACCTCGGGCCCGATCGCCGCGGTCTGGGCCGTGGGTCTGACCGCACTGCTGACCGCGGCGGCAGTTCTCAGTGGCTCCACGACCTGGGCTCGCGCAGGATCCACCACCCCCGCATACAACTGACTGCTCGTTATTTCACGTTTGCTCAATCCGTTTCACCAACAACCAGAAGGAGAAGTTCATGCGACACGGAGACATCTCATCCAGCCCGGACACCGTCGGAGTCGCGGTCGTCAACTACAAGATGCCCCGCCTGCACACAAAGGAGGAGGTACTGGACAACGCCCGCAAGATCGCCGACATGGTGGTCGGGATGAAGGCCGGCCTCCCCGGTATGGATCTGGTGGTCTTTCCCGAATACTCCACCCAGGGCATCATGTACGACCCCGATGAGATGTACGCCACGGCCGCCACCATTCCCGGCGACGAGACCGACATCTTCGCCGCGGCCTGTCGCAAGGCGAAGACCTGGGGCGTGTTCTCGATCACCGGCGAAAGGCACGAGGACCACCCGAACAAACCGCCCTACAACACACTGGTCCTCATCGACGACACCGGTGAAATCGTCCAGAAGTACCGCAAGATCCTGCCGTGGTGCCCCATCGAGGGCTGGTACCCCGGCGACACCACCTACGTCTCGCAGGGACCGAAGGGCATGAAGATCTCGCTGATCATCTGCGACGACGGAAACTACCCCGAGATCTGGCGGGATTGCGCGATGAAGGGTGCCGAACTGATCGTGCGGTGCCAGGGCTACATGTACCCGTCCAAGGACCAGCAGGTGCTGATGGCCAAGGCGATGGCGTGGGCGAACAACACGTACGTCGCGGTGGCGAACGCCGCCGGCTTCGACGGCGTGTACTCCTACTTCGGGCACTCGGCGATCGTCGGGTTCGACGGCCGCACTCTTGGTGAGACCGGTGAAGAGGAGTACGGCATCCAGTTCGCCCAACTGTCGCTGTCGGCGATCCGAGACGCCCGCGAGTACGACCAATCGCAGAATCATCTGTTCAAACTCCTGCACCGCGGCTACTCGGGCGTCCATGCCGCCGGCGACGGCGACAAGGGCGTCGCGGACTGCCCCTTCGAGTTCTACAAGCTGTGGGTGACCGATGCGCAGAAGGCACAGGAGGTGGTCGAGTCCATCACGCGCGAGACCGTGGGCGTGGCCGACTGCCGAGTCGGCAACCTGCCCGTCGAACAGACCGTCGAGGCGTAGAGAGGACCGGCGTGCCCTTCATCACCGACATGTTCCACGAGCAGAACGGCAACACGTCGCTCGGCGACGTGGTCGTAACGCCGCTGCCCGCCGCTATCGACCACGGCGCCCTCGTCGACCGGCTCGAGGCGAGGATCGTGGGTCAACCGGAGGCGGTCAGCGCCGTCGCCAGAGCGGTGTCGATTGCGCACGCCGGTGTCGCCGATCCCGGTCGACCGTTGGCGAGTGTATTGCTCGTCGGGCCGACCGGGGTCGGCAAGACGGAGCTCGTCCGTCGAGTCGCCGCTGAAGTACGTTCCGGCGCAGACGATCTCTGCCGGATCGACATGGCCGCCCTGGCGCAGGAGCACTACGCGGCGTCCTTCTCGGGCGCACCGCCCGGATACGCGGGTAGCAAGGAGTCCTTCACCCTGTTCGACAAGAACAGGATCGAGGGAGACCCGTACACACCCGGCGTCGTGCTGTTCGACGAGGTCGAGAAGGCCGACTCGACGGTGATCCGCGCACTCCTACACGTACTGGACTGCGGTGAACTGCGTTTGGCGAACGGCAAGGAAAGGATCTCGTTCCGCAACTGTCTCGTGTTCTTGACCTCGAACCTGGGGTCGGGGGATTTCGCAGCGGCGCAACGAGTTCGTCGTCGATGGCGACCGTGGCGCGCGCATCGGGCCGACAGTCCACGCGATCTGGTCATCGCCGCGGTAGAGGAGTTCTTCGATCCGGAGTTCTTCAACCGGATCGACGAGACGGTCGTGATGAACCCGTTCGAAACTGCGACGGCCCTGCAGGTCGCCGCGCTCGAGTTGGAACTACTGGTCGCGCGTCTGGCGCGGGAGTCCGTCGCGCTGCGCGTCGGTCCCGGCGTCGTCGAACGCCTGCACGAAATCGGGTTCGACCCCGTCTACGGCGCCCGCGGGCTGCGCCGAGCGATCAGGACACATCTCGTCGCTCCGGTCGCGCAGTGCGTGTTACGAGCGCGTGGGACGTCGTCCTCGACTCCAATCACTTTGGAGGCGAGCGTAACCGGGGAGGTTCTGCGCGTGGAACCGGTGATTGCCCTGTAAGTGGGACATCTCTCCCGCGGACCGTCTCCGTCGATGCCGCGAACGTTACTCAGGCCACCAGTACGAAGGGAATTCGAGCCGACCATGCCCTCAATTGTCGAAACCGCAGCTTCCGCCGACATCGATCCACCGGCCTTCCCGCCGTCGGACGAGTTCGCCGCGTCGGCGAACGCGTCCGCCGAGTTGTACGACGAGGCCGAGCGGGATCGACTCGCGTTCTGGGACAAGCAGGCCCGGCGGTTGGCGTGGGAGACGCCGTTCGGCGAGGTACTGGACTGGTCGGAGGCGCCGTTCGCGAAGTGGTTCGTCGGCGGGAAGCTCAACGTGGCCTACAACTGTGTCGATCGCCACGTGGAAGCGGGCAACGGCGATCGCGTCGCCATCCACTGGGAGGGCGAACCCGTCGGCGATCAACGGACGATCACCTACGCGGAGTTGAAAGACGAGGTGTCGCAGGCGGCCAACGCCCTGACCGACCTCGGCCTGGTCGCCGGCGACCGCGTCGCGATCTACATGCCGATGGTCCCCGAGGCGATCGTCGCGATGCTCGCGTGCGCGCGGCTGGGCGTCATGCACTCCGTCGTCTTCGCGGGCTTCTCCGCGAGCGCACTGCGGGCCCGCGTCGAGGACGCCGAGGCCAAGCTCGTCATCACCACCGACGGGCAGTACCGGCGCGGCAAGGCGGCGTCATTGAAGGAGGCGGTCGACGAGGCGGTCAAGGATCAGGAGTGTGTCGAGCACGTTCTGGTGGTGCGCCGCACCGGAATCGACACCGCGATGACCGAGGGCCGCGACGTCTGGTGGGACGAGGTCGTGCCGAAGGCGTCCACCGACCACACCCCCGAGGCGTTCGACGCCGAACACCCGCTGTTCCTGCTCTACACCTCGGGCACCACCGGCAAGCCCAAGGGCATCATGCACACCACCGGCGGCTACCTCACCCAGTCGAGCTACACCCACTTCAACGTCTTCGACGTCAAACCCGAGACCGACGTGTACTGGTGCACCGCCGACATCGGCTGGGTCACCGGCCACACCTACATCGTCTACGGACCGCTGTCCAACGGCGTGACGCAGGTCGTCTACGAGGGCACCCCGACCTCCCCGACCGAGCACCGCCACTTCGAGGTCATCGAGAAGTACGGCGTCACCATCTATTACACGGCGCCGACGCTGATCCGGACGTTCATGAAACTGGGCCGCCAGATCGCCGCCGAGCACGACCTGTCGAGCCTGCGACTGCTCGGGTCGGTCGGCGAACCGATCAACCCCGAGGCGTGGCGCTGGTACCGCACGGTGTTCGGCGCCGACAAGACGCCCATCGTGGACACCTGGTGGCAGACCGAGACCGGGTCGATCATGATCTCGCCGCTGCCCGGCGTCACCGACGCCAAGCCCGGCTCGGCGATGACACCGCTGCCCGGCATCTCGGCGGTGATCGTCGACGACGACGGCAAGCAGCTCGAACCCGGTACCGATCACGGCGAGCAGGCCAACGGCTACCTGGTGCTCGACAAGCCGTGGCCGTCGATGCTGCGCGGCATCTGGGGCGATCCGGAGCGGTTCAAGGAGACCTACTGGTCGAGGTTCGCCGAGCAGGGCTGGTACTTCGCCGGTGACGGCGCCCGCTACGGCGCCGACGGCGAGATCTGGGTGCTCGGCCGCATCGACGACGTCATGAACATCTCCGGGCACCGGATCTCCACAGCCGAAGTCGAATCCGCCCTCGTCGGGCACTCCGGGGTCGCCGAGGCCGCCGTCGTCGGCGCCTCCGACGAACAGACCGGTCAGGCCATCTGCGCGTTCGTCATCCTCAAGGCCTCAGCCAAGGCCGACGACGCCAACATGGTCGAGGAACTACGGGCCGAGGTCGCCAAGGAGATCTCCCCGATCGCCAAACCCCGCGAAATCCACGTCGTCCCCGAGCTCCCCAAGACCCGCAGCGGCAAGATCATGCGCCGCCTACTGCGCGACGTCGCCGAAGGCCGCGAACTCGGCGACACGTCGACCCTCGTCGACCCCAGCGTCTTCGAAGCCATCCGCGCCAGCAAGTAGGTCCGCCCCCTCCGCCGAACGCCGGTTACCGCCACGCTTCTCGCGAAAAAGCGTGACGGTAATGGTCGTTCGCGCGGAAGGCTAGGGGCAGTGGTGGAAGCGCAGGAGGTCGAGTTCGACGCCGAGGGCGTCACGTTGCGTGGTCCGTTCTACGGCGCCGAGAGTTCGGGTCGGTCCGGCCCCGCGGCCGTCATGACGCACGGGCTCGCCGGGCGGATAACCCTCCCACCGACTTCGCCGAAGGTCTGGCGGACGCAGGAGTCAGCACGCTGTTGGACGACCATCGCGCCTGGGGGACCAGCCTGTCGGGCGGCCACGTCCTGGTGCTGGGGCAATCGACCGCAGAGTCAAAGCCGGTGTGGCTCACAGCCACCATCACGAAACCGGGCGACGCACTCACCGCGCCGGCCACAACCGCCGACGCCATTGTCAACAGAGCCAACACATCCGGATGCATCGGATGCGTCCCATCGCAACGCTTGGAGCCGCCGTCTGGCCCGAGAGGCGGTGCCGCACCTCCGCAACGGTGAATGCGGCGGCGTTCGTGTTCAGAGGTGGTTGAAGTCTTTACGTCGCCTCGCGTTGCCCGATGGCCTTGAGTGCGTCGCTCAGTGTCCAGAACGACAGTCCGAGCAGGGGGATGTCCTTGAGTAGGAATTCGCCTGTCAGGGAGATGGCCGGAAATCCTCCGCCGGCCGGCTCGGTGACCCCTGGAGTGGTGAACAAGAAGCTCACGGTACTGACGAACAGCAGGATGGCCAGCAGGCTACCCAGCACCGACAACTTCGGGGCGAACGGTTTGATTGCCAGCAGGATCGCCGCGCTGACTTCGACTACCCCGAGCAGATCCGAGAACACGTTCTCGGACATGAAGTTGTAGAGCCACCCCATGAACGGGCTGTTGGCGACGAGGGGGGCGATCTGGTGGGCTTCGAAGTCCATGAACTTCAGTGCGCCGATCCACCCGATGACGATGACCAGGCCATAGCGGCCCAGCACCGCCGCGATCGTGTCGATCCTCGATACCAGTGTCGGATTGTCGGATCTGAGCAGTTTCACTTTGTCAGCCATGGCTGTCTCCTCAATAATTGGGACGGACGGCCCATTATGTGAGTGGTCGTCGCTGGCGTCAACGGTGGCACGGCGGCGAAGGGGATACGTCTTTCGCGTCGTGCATGGCTTGCATTCGCCAATCATCAGGTGCAATTGACGGCGAAATACATTCGGTGACAACCTCACAGGACAGAAACCGCGGGTCCACAGGTGGTCGGACGCCACCGTGGACCCGCAGCGCTTCACGATTCGCGGTTGACTCGTGGCCGAACCGCGCGCATCGCTGATCCGCTCCGCTCCGCGTCGGTTTGTCGGAGTCTGAGCGAGCGCTCCGTGCGACGCAGATGTTCGAACTCGCTTGTGGTGGCGGCGGGGTGTTTCTACGCGCACCCCGCCCGATGATCCGCGTGAAACGGTTTCACGCGCAGTTCCGAGAGGAGAGAACATCATGGTGACGCGCAGGACGAGGGCGGCGATCGCCCTGGCAGCGCTGGGATTAACGGCTGGCACGGCGGTAGGGGGAGTCGCGCCAGTTGCGGGTGCAACTCCGCCCTCCGGTACGTCAGCCGTCACACTGTCGAAGCAGACGGTCGCCGGTAAGGATTACATCGTCTCGGACATCACGATTGCGCCCGGTGGGGGTACCGGTTGGCACACCCACAGGGGTGTGATTTACGGCGTCGTGAAGGAGGGAACGCTCACTCACTACTCGTCTGACTGCCAGCAGGACGGCATCTATGGCGTCGGTGATCCCATTACCGACCCGACCGGGGAGGAGCATGTTCACGCTGCGCGAAACCTCGGATCCACCCCCGTGGTGCTGGAGGTCACCTACGTTGATCCGGCAGGATTGCCGACCTCCGACAGCGCCGAGAATCCTGGTTGCGATTTCGACTAGTGCGCCTTGATGGCCTCGGACAGCCGGACCGGAACCGCTGTGAGCGGGTCCGGCCGGTGTGTCCGAATGTGCTCCGCACGTTCACCCAGGGGTCTCGGATGATGTTGTGGTCGGCCTCATTAGAAGTCTTGTATGAGGTCCGGTGAACGATGCGATCGCGAAGAAACTCGAAGTGACGTCTGGCGTAACCCGACCTGTGAATGCATAATGGGTCAACCAACCCATACAGGGAAGCTGTGAGTCGGCAGGCTCGATTCAGTCAGCAGCCCACTTGATGCAGGGAGCAGCGCATGGCCGTCGTTCACCACCGCTTCGCGACCATCGGCAAAAACCGAGTGTTCTACCGCGAAGCCGGGGACCCCGAGGCGCCTACCGTACTGTTGCTGCACGGGTTCCCCACCAGCTCGCACATGTTCCGGCACCTGATCCCGCTGTTAGCCGCCGACTACCACGTCATAGCGCCCGACCATCTGGGATTCGGGCTGTCCGACACCCCTGCGCCCGACGCGTTCGACTACACCTTCGACGCGCTCGCCGATGTGACCGCGTCGCTTCTCGACTACCTGGGAGTCAAGCGGTACGCGATGTACGTCCAGGACTACGGCGCACCCATCGGGTGGCGGTTGGCGCTGCGCCATTCGGCAGAGGTCATCGCGGTGATCACGCAGAACGGCAATGCCTACCAGAGCGGATTCGTCGAGGACTTCTGGAAGACGGTGTGGGCGTTCTGCGCTGACCGTAACGCCGAAACCGAGGCGGGTGTGCGTGCGTTCCTCACGCTCGAGGCCACTCGCTGGCAGTACGTCACGGGCGTGACCGATGAGACCCTGGTCGACCCCGAGGCCTGGCTGCACGATTACTCGCTGCTGTCTCGTCCGGGCAATGACGCGATCCAGTTGTCGCTCTTCGCCGATTACGCGACCAACCCGCCGATGTATCCCGACGTGCACGAATTCTTCCGTCGCTCTCAGGTGCCCCTGCTCGCGGTGTGGGGGCGCGGCGACGAGATATTCGGCCCAGAAGGTGCGTCGGCATTCGCCGACGACCTGCCGAAGGCGGAAATCCACTTGCTCGATGGAGGACACTTTCTGCTCGAGTCCGCTCTCGACGAAACCGCCTCGCTCATCACCGGATTCCTGGCTGAGCATCTCGGTAGTCACTGACCCCCACGACGAGCCTCGATACGGCGACGGAACGTGGCCTCCCTCCACGTCGGCTCTCGGCCGATCCGTCGCCACGAGGTGCTCCGGTCCCCTCGGCCGGGGCTGAGGCTCGCATACCAGGGCGCAGGCGTCTGCGCCCTGGTATGCGAGACGATGTGGCGTTCGATCCGGGTCGAACGCCACACCGCCAACTCTTGCAACGTGATTGGATCGATGCCACTGTAAGCACGGTGACATTCCGCGGTGCGGACGGGTCTTCGATCAGACACGATCATTCCGAGGTAGCCCGCGATTCCGAGGTAGCCCGCGATGGCGCGAGGTGTCGATCGTCGGTCGAGACGACGACGGATACGGCGCCCTTGGCCTCGAGCACCGCCAGGTGCACGCCCTCGGGCGTGAGACGGCCGTGCTGACGGAGCACCGCCTCCAAGTCGGTCGTCGTCAGACCGCACCGTCTCAGATTGCCGTGGACGATCTCGCCGTCTCGGATGAGGACTTTCGGCGCGGGGTCGATGAAGCGCCGGATTCGCGGAATGAATCTGAGGCGGGCGATGACCGCGTGAGTGGTCAGTAGGCACACCAGAGCGGTTGTCGCGCCGAGCCATGACGTATCCGATGCCGTGGCTGCGCGTCCCACGATGGCGCCGGCGGCTACCGCCGCGATCCAGTCGAACGGAGCGAACTCGGCCAGGGTCCTGCGCTCGGTGAAGCGGAACAGCAAGGCAGCGGTCAGGAACAAGGTGGTCGCCTTGATCGCGCTGGGGGGAACGGCTGTGAGATCACCGATCAGTGCGTGTACGAACCGCTCCATCGCAAACCCGCCTTCCGAGCGAATCGATCATCCAGTTATTGGGCTGTGTCACCCATTATGCACGGGCGCGCACTCGACGTGCCGAGTCGTGGCACTCCAGCGACTCGGGTGCGTGCATTTTGGGGGACGTGCTCAACGCCCGGCGATGGCTGAGACTCGCGCGCAATCCGGCGGGCCAACGAACGTGTCCACCGTCACGGTTATCGGGGAATTAATGTTAACGCGGTGGTGCTACCATTAGCAGATCGGTTGCGGAATTCCGCCCGATCGCCACATCGAAACGTCGGCCATCGCGGACGACGGGTTCGAAGAGACAAGGAGAATCGCCATGAGGAAGTTCGGAATTGCGTCGCTGATCGCGTCCGCTCTCACTGCAGGAGTCCTCGGGTTCGCCACCCCCGCCCAGGCCGACCTCGGTCACCACCTGTGGGTGAATGACATCACCAGCCCGTCGGTGTACGTGCCCCACGTGGATACCACGCCCCACGCCTGAGCTACGCCGCACAAGCCACGACTAGAGGCCTCCTTCGGAGGCCTCTAGTCGTATGCAGCGCCCTCATGGCGCACCAGCTGCTGCCAACGTGTTCCGGGGTTTTCTAGCGAAGCTGGACGATGATGGTGCAGAATGGGTCGTGTGGCCCACAATGTCGACTCGTCGTCGCGTGCGCACCACAGCCGGCGCCCCCTCACTCGACATCACGAGCGGATGCCGGCGGCTCTACTACGGTGGCGGCCACGATGCGGTCACGAAGATGAATCGGAGTCGTTCGGCACGCTCAGGGACCGAATGAGGTGGCGACCACATAATCGTTTTCCGCAGTCGATCTCGATCCCCGGAGGTACCGCGCAGTCATGTCATCGCCATCCCGAGTCGTCCGTCGTGTCATCGTCTCGTGCCTTGCCACGACGGTTTCCCTGACGGCGAGCGCCTCGATCGCCGCGGCCGACGAGCCGAGCCCGCTCGCCCGACTGGTCACCCACGCCGCTGAGCGTCTTCAAACAGCCGACCCGGTTGCCGCGTCGAAGTTTCACACCGGCGGTGCTGTCGACGATCCCGCGCGGGAGGATGCGGTGATCGATGCGGTCACCGCAGCCGCGACAGCGCATCAGGTCGACGCCGAGTTCGTGCATCGGGTGTTCCGCGATCAGATCGACGCCACCGACTCACTCGAGCACAGCAGATTCGCGCAGTGGAAGATCGATCCCGCGTCCGTGCCGCGGGACGCCCCTGATCTGTCCTCCTTACGGAACGACATCGACCGGCTCAACGAGGCGATGGTGGAGGACATGGCCGACGCGGGCGACGCTCTGCACGCAGCGTCGTGCCCGTCCGACCTCGCGAAAGCCGAAAAGGCGGCAGTCGCCGCGAAACAGCTCGACGAGCTGTACGCGCGCGCTCTCCATTTCGCCGTGCACGATTACTGTCAAGGGGGTCCACTCCGGTGAGGGCGACGAGTCGTGTCTGCACTCAGCGCGCGGTGATCGGTGTCGGGCGCCTAGTGCCTTCGAGGTCGAGCGGCGACCTTCCTGACGGCGCCGGTCAAACGATTGCGCGACGGGGGTGGGTCTGAGTGGTTGCGCGATCGCCTGGACTGGAGCGGGTGAGCCTCTTCTCCGATGGCGTCTTCGCCGTGCTCATCACGATTCTGGTCCTGGAGATGAAGCCGCCCGAGGAGGTTACCTTCGAGGCGCTGGTGCCGCTGTGGCCGACTGGCCTGAGCTACGCCATCAGTTACCTGTTCATCGCCGTGGTCTGGATCAACCACCATCATCTGTTCGGCTTCGCGGACGAGGCGACGCCGCAATTGCTGTGGTCGAACTTCGTGCACCTTTTCTCAGTCTCGCTCATCCCGTTCACCACGGAGTGGGTCGCTGAGAGTCGCCTCGCGGCGGCGCCGGTCGCCCTCTACGCTGCGCTGTTCGTGATCGTGAACGCCACCTACCTGGCGTTGTGCTGGGAGGTTGTCGATCGGCCGGCCAATGAAAGCGCCTCTGAGTTGATGCAGCGCATGCTCACCATGCGCTCGTTCATCACGATCGGCGTGTTCGTCGTGTCGGCCCTTCTGGCGCTCAAGTGGCCGGTCGTCGCGATCGTTCTGATCTGCGTGTGCCTGGCGTGCTATACACGCCCCGACCTGCCTGGGGCGAGGACACCGGAACGCGGCGGACGAGCGCACCGGTAGCGGGCGCAGGTGGCACGTCCGATCGAGTCTGAACGCCGCTCAGTGGCCGGCAGCGTCGGCGGGTGCCACACCGAAGTCGACGCGGCGGAGTATCTTAACCGACGAGATGACCACCGCGGATGCCTCCAGTACACGAGGATTCACACCCAAGGGCCACGCCACCAGAGATCGGATCCTGCGGGCGGCGGCAGACGTCTTGCTGCAGGGCGGCCTGTCGACGTTCAGCTTGGACAAGGTGCGTCAGGCGGCGTCTGTGAGTGGCTCCCAACTCGACCACTACTTTCACGACCGCCAGGACTTGATCCGATCAGTCGTCGCCCGTCAGATCGACGGAGTGCTCGACTTCCACCGTCAGCCCAAGCTCGGCGGTCTCGACACGTTCGAAGAATGGGAGGCGTGGGCCGACCTAAACGTGCGCTATCTGCGGCGTATCGGTTACCGCGGTACGACCACCTACCACGTCTTGGCGGGTCAACTCGCCAAGAGTGACGACGACATGCGGAGAACCTTCGCCGACGGTTACGGGCGCTGGGTCAACCTGCTCGAGGACTCGTTCCACAGAATGAGAAGCTCCGGCGCGTTGGTGAAATCCGCCGATCCGCGCCGGCTCGCCTGGACGGTGGTCGCCCTGCACCAGGGTGCGGGCGTGCTGGCGTTCACCTACCGGCGGGACTGGCCGCTGGTCGAAGTGACCCGAGCCGTGGTCAATTACGTCCGCCTATTCGCGCGGGATCCCGAGGAGCGCGCGCCACGACGGGCCCGCCGCTCGCGCCCCCGCCCGCGGGTCGCGCGACCCTCGAGCTCTCCGGAGGCGCCGTTCACCCGGAAGGGCCTCGCCACACGAGCGCGGATCGTCGAGGGGGCCGCTGAACTGTTCCTCGAGCGCGGTGTCACCGGAACCAGCTTGGACGACGTGCGCCAGTCGGTCGGAGTGAGTGGGTCGCAGATCTCGCACTACTTCGCCGACAAGCGCGACCTCGTGCGTCAGGTGATCGCCGCGCGCGCCGCGTTCGTCGTCGACTTCCACCGGCAGCCGCAGTTGAATGGATTGGACGACCTCAGCTCGTTACGCCGCTGGGCTGATCTGTGCTGGGCGCAGGCCGGTGACAACTACCTCCGCAACGGTTGCGTGTTCGGGTCGCTGTCGGGCGAGCTGCTCGAGTCCGACGACGACGTGCTCGACGACCTGGCCGCCGGATACGACGAATGGCTGGCGTTGTTCCGCGCAGGGCTTTCGGCGATGGCCGGTCGTGGCGAGCTGACGTCGGAAGTAGATCCCGATCATCTCGCCGTAGCGCTCGTCGCCGCACATCAGGGCGGCACGCTTCTGACGCACATCACCGGCTCAGCCGAACCCTTCACCGCCGCCGTCGATGCCGTGTTGGAGTACGTCGCCTCCTTCACCCCGTCCTCGACACGAGGGTCTGCGCCAGCCACTCCCCGACGGTCATCCGCACTGCGGTGATTCGGCGCAACCGTACGCAGCGCGCATGACCCGGTGGGCGACGGCGCGCCACCGCGTCGGTCACCGGATGCGGCAGCGGACGGGTAGACGCTTGAGACCGCCGATGAAGACCGTGGGTAAATAGGCCGGCTCGCCGGCGAGCTCGATCGACTCCAGTCGGGGGATGAGTTCCTCGAAGAAGGCCGTGATCTCCAGACGGGCAAGCGCCGCACCGAGACAGAAGTGAGCGCCGGCACCGAATCCCAGATGCCGGTTGGGTGTTCGCGCAACATCGAAAGTCATTGGGGAGGGGAAAACGGCGGGGTCGCGGTTGGCTGCGGGGTAGATCATCGCGACCGCCGTGCCGGCGTCGAGCGGGACGCCGCCCAACACCGTATCGGCGGTCGCAGTTCGCATGAACGTCTTGACGGGCGTCGTCCACCTGATGATCTCCTCGACCGCCGAGGGCAGCAGGCTCGGATCGTCCTGAAGTCGCCGGAGCTCATCGGGGTGTTCGATCAGCGCGAGCAGGCCGCCCGACAGGCACGCCTTCGTCGTATCGTGCCCGGCAGCTGCGATGATCTGGTAATAACCCGTTGCCTCGTGGTCGGTGAGAAGTCGATCGTCGATGCGTGCGTTGGCGATTGCGGAGCCGAGATCGTCGGTGGGAGATTCGCGCCGCCGCGCGGTCACGTCGGTGAAGTAAGCGTTGAAGTCGGCGATCACGTCGACCATGTCGACGGCGGAGTTGCCGCGGCGGGAATCGTCGTCGCTGACTCCGAACAGTTCCTGCGTCCAGCGCAGCAAGGCCGGGTAGTCGGCCTCCGGCAGGCCGAGCAGCGACAAAATGACGTAGCCGGGGAAGGCCAGTGCGACCTCGCCGACGAACTCGCAGTCGGGACCGTTGCTCGCCATCGAATCCACGTGACGTCTGGCCAGCTCGCCGATCCGAACTTTGAGGTCGCGCATCACCTTCGGCCGAAACCACGACGCGCCGATGGCCCTCATCGCCCGGTGGTAGTCACCATCCATGTGCACGAGGTTGCGCACGCCGTATTGCGTTCCCCGCAGATCGCGCAACTTGGCTTCCAGGTCTGCGTTCGTGAGGACGCTGCGGGCTCTGTTGACCCAGAGCGCGTCGTCACGCTCGACGGCGAGTACGTCGGCGTGCCGAGTAACCGCCCAGAACGGATTGACCCCGGGGCGGGCGTCCACGTGGACGACGGGTGCGTGCTCGCGCAGCTGCGTCATTCCCTCGTGGAAGGCGCGCTCGTCGGCATAGAACCGCGGTTCAACAAGTCGGCGGGCGATGTCGTCGATCGTGGACGCCATCGGCATGAGAGGTTCTCCTCTGGTCTGGTGAGCGATTACTCCGGCGTTGCGGACTGTCGAATCCGCTGCGGTGAGCTGCGGGAGCGCGCCGGCCGTTGGGTAGCGGGAACGTTCGCCACGGCCCAGGGTGCCTTGGGGCCGGGTGAACGTCGACTGATGACGAGAATGTGAATCGTTCTCTCGCCGAATGATTCACGGTCACCGTCACGCCCCAAAGCTCGGAGCCCTCCGGCGCACTCCCGGATCACAAGCTCACACGCTGGTTCGGCAGTATCTCCGGGTGGCGTAGGTCAACGCGACCACTTGGATAGAATCAAGTCCGCGCGCCCGGCCGACGATGCCCAGCGCCTCGTCTATCTCATGCCGAAAGCTATTGCACTGCAGTCTGTCCCAGTTCCGAACGACCTGATCGAGCATGGCTCGGTTCACAGTGTCGACGATGTTCCGCCACACGGGTAGGCCGCCGTCGCAATCAGCCGGCTCGCAGTCGTCCAGTCGCCAGCGCGCGAACAGGGCATGCTGGAGTGCGACATTCGCGTCGATCTGATCCCGGAAGACATCGGCTACATACCCGGGCTCTACATCGCGCGCGACGGCCCGCTCCGTGACCGACGCGATCACCTGCTGTTCGCGTTCGGGGTCGTCGACGGATCCGCCGGACCGGTACTTCCACGCCGCAATCGGATGGGCGGTCTGGAGCCGTTGCCCCGCCAGGTCCACCACGCCGAGAAAGCGATTCGGTATCTGCAAGTCATCGCGAGGCTCGATGTCGTTGCTTCGCTTGAGGCGTGGGAATCCCAACCACCCGCGTCGGCTGCTTTCCAGTGTCATGAACGCACGCCCTTCATTCGCTGTTCGCGGTTAACGAGCCCGTGTGGTTTCGCCGACATCCTTTGTGCCGCGGCCCGTATCTGCAGGTGGCGCTGTCGATGTCGGCAGGACGGGGGACAAGCCCAATCGCCGTGGAGCGGAAGGCGATCACTCCGTTATGCCGGACCGGTGCCCGCGGAGGCAACCGTGTCGCCAATCGCGGTGATGAGCGATCTCGATCGCGCGAGGCGCCAAACCCGTCGCGGCGCCGGTCGAACCGACAGTCGTCGGGGACGGACGGTCCCTGGGATCGTTACCGGTGGACGGGATCCCTCAGGGGATGCCGTTGATCCCGGGGTGCTGGCCGCCCTGGATATTGGGAGCAGGCGTCGCATGGACCGGAGGGGTGAACAGGTTACCGCCGTGTGGATCCAGGCTCTTCTCGGTGGGGGCGGGTGACGTGCTCGTCGGGGATGTCGTGGTCGTAGACGGTGTGGTCGACGGCGAGGGAGTGCCGCCGCCACCGCAGGCCGCGAGCGACAACACCGTTGCGGCGGCGGCTCCACCCACGGCGACGGTTCGCCATGAAAAGCGAGGAGTCTTCATTATCGGGATCCTCCTTCGTGAGGAACGGGGTGACTTGATGATTCGGTTCTGATCGTCAGTCCTTGTGGCGGTGCACACCCGGAGGTTCGGTCGGCGCCGGCGGGGCGATCACCTGCGGGGTGAACAGATTGCCCCCGCTGGGATCGAGGGACTTCTCGGTCGGCGAGGTAGGCGCGCTGGATGGTGCTGGCGCGGGTGACGACGTCGTCGGCGTTGTCGAGGTGGTGGGCTCGTTGTGTTGGGTGTCGCCGCAGCCCGCGATGGCGATGGCGGCGGTGATCGATGCAAGCCCGCCGACGACTTTGAGCGTTGTGCGGTTCAAGCGCCTGACGTTCAAGGGCGCATCTCCCTTCTTCTGTCGATTGGCGGGCTCGTCGCGATCCTTCACGTCCGCGACCCGCGTATTGGGTTATCAAACCCACTTTAACAGAGTTCCGATCCTCCCGCCTGGGTAGCGGATCCGGATTGATCGTTTTCAGACGCGTGCGTCCGCGGCCATTCGGTTGGCCACGGGTGATCGAGCACGTGCAGCTGCATCCGCTGCAGGCCATCGAATCCACTCATGTCGACCATTCGAATAGTTGCGGGTGGACCCAGCACTACGCCTTCGACACATTCACGGCGGCGACGTGCGGCGACGCCGCGACGCTTTCCGATCACAGGCTCGCGCAATAGCCGGAAGCTGGTGACGCGAGTAGCCCATAAGCAACGGTGACCGGTCGAATTCTCAAGGCGAATAACACCAGGGTGTCAGACGAATGGGGGACCGGGATCCCATGAAATGCCCTTAAATCGTTGGCGTTTGCCACTGATCGGGATGTCTTCACCGAGAATCTCGCGGCTTCCGTTTGCACGAAGTCGCGGTATGTTACGCCGCGGTAAGTTCCGCTCCTGCCCTTGGGCACATCATTCGTCGAAGGATCCGTCAATGCTCGCTGTCATCCGCCCACATGCGACCGCCGGCATCGCCCTCGTTGCGGCGAGCGTCATCGCCATCACTCCCGTCGGAGTGCCTTCAGCGGAGAGCGCGATCGAACAGGCATCCGTCCAATTGTCGAGCGCGGTTGCGCCGCTCGACGTCTACACCCGACTTTTCCATGACACGGCCGCGAATCTCCAGGAGGTTCTACAGAGGGCGGCTGCGAACGGGCCGGCTCCCATCCTCACAGCGGTGCGGAACAACCAGATCGCCGCGCTACAGGACATCCTCAAGCTGATCTCGACGCGCCTCGCGCACGGCGCCGCGGCCCAGTCGGCGTCGATATCTGCTGGCGTGCCGACGGACTCGCCGTTCACCGCGGCTCTGGGAGCACTCGACCGGCTCGGCGCCGGCGTGGGATCGCCGGTGTCCGTATTCCAGAACGCGGCCAGTGGAGTCGGAGACATCGATGTCGAATCCGCCGTGAACAACCTACTGCTTACAGGGTTCGCCGCGATCTATCCGCTGACCGGGCTGCTGGGTTCGGCCATCGAAGGGGTTGCGAATCCGCTGCAGACCCTGGTCACCGCGATCGACCAACTCGGGCCGCTCGCGACCATTGCGGCGAACCCCCTGCAGAACGTCGTCAACGTCCTCAAGGTGCTCAACCAGGGTTACTCCGGGTTGGCCCCATCCAATCTGGCAGTCGCCTTGGGCGGACTAATCGGACCCGTCATCACCACGATCGCCGCGGGCGCAGCCGCAACGCAACACATCATCGACGCCGCCCAAGCCGGTTCGCCGGAGGGTGTCCTGAATGCCATCGTGGCGGCACCCGGCGTCGTGGTCGACGGCCTGCTGAACGGAGGGTACGGTCCTGACCTGTCGAGTGTCATCGACACCGGTCTCGGACAGTCGATTCCGTTGTTCGCAGGCGGATTGCTGACGCCATTCTCGCTGGCGGTGGACGGAGGTCAGATTGTCGCGACACTGGCCGGCGCGGTGCCCGCTCTACAGAGCCTGCAGAAACTGATCGCCGACGCGCTGAAGCCACCCGCTGTCGCGAAGATCGAGGCCTTGACACAACTGTCGGGTAGGGAGTTGCCGTCCACCTCGGTCAACGAGCTGCCCTCGACCAACCCGATTACGGTGACGCTCTCATCCCGTGACGGCAGCGTGGGTGATGCACCGCCGAGCGTCGACACGCACCCGACGTCGTCCGGGCCGACCGGCACCGCAGCCGGCGGATCGGAGCAGGCTGCCGCGCTCCCCACCACCCCCGCCGCAGATGCACCCAACGCCGCCGATGCGGGTCCGTCGAGCTCCGAATCGACGAGCGGCCCGACCGACGCCAAGCCGGGTGACGACGAGCAGACCCGCCCCGGCACGAAGGCCGAGCCGAGCGACCAGTCCGGTGCAACAGATCAGACGGGTACCGACACCAAGCCCGCCAGTGGCAGCGCTTCGGACTCGAGCGTCAAGTCGGGTGCCGGCAGCGCGGGTACGGCCGACCACGCCGGCACCGACACGAAAGCGGGGACCGGTGTGAAGCCGGGCCACGGCGGGAAGACGGAGGGCGGCGAGAAGGCGCAATCCGGCAGTCACGCGACCACCGGTACGGGCGAGGGCGCGCCCAGCCACCCCCGGTCGGCCGGGCGGGATTCGGCGAAGGCCGGTAACGACAACTCGGCTACGAGCGCACAATCGAAGGGCGACGAGTAGCGAGACCGCTTGCCGGTGAGGCCGATAGAGCAACGTCGCTCGACCTGAGTCGAGCGACGTTGTTCTGTCGTCGGAGCACACAGCACTCGCGCGGATGCTGCTCGGACCCGCGCGTCGCACTCGCGTGACCGGTGGGCAGGGCCTGCCGACTAGACCAGCGGTTCGCCGCCGCCGGAACGGTTGGCCTGCAGAGCTGTTGGGCTCGCCCGCTCCACTTACCGTCGTCTGCCCGACGGGCGGACCCCGAGCGATACGCCGGTTGTGGCGTGAAGAGGGTCTACGGGTGAGGGTCGTGTCGCCGCGTAAGCGGGCCGGGGTGTCCTGGGTGCCGTCGGTGATGGCCGATGCGTCGAAGGTGTTGTGGGCGACCGACTTCCAGTTCAATTCCACCGTCGACGGCTGCGCCGTCGAGACCGCCTCGACGAGCACACCCGCGAGTCGCTGCTGAATCCGGTGTTACGCCGGCCGAGTACGCCGCCGCATGAAGCTGCACCCACACCCCGGTGGCCTGCAGCATCAACTGAGAACGGATCACACCAACCCGACTCCATGACCGGGTGGATTCACTACTGGGGACCCACCATCCGCGCTGGTCATCAACGCGAGGCGGCGGCTGCTTCGATCACGCTTTGCGGCGATTGCGTGACGTGTAGGGCGATACG
Organism: Mycolicibacterium arabiense; assembly: GCF_010731815.2. Lineage (NCBI taxonomy): Bacteria > Bacillati > Actinomycetota > Actinomycetes > Mycobacteriales > Mycobacteriaceae > Mycobacterium > Mycolicibacterium arabiense. The sequence continues at coordinate 306,267 of NZ_AP022592.1, read as the reverse complement.
ACTGAGGCCCGCCGCGGCTAGCAGTGCGTCGTACTCGTCGAGTGAACGTTCCTGGCCTGTCGTTGCCGCCAGCATGTTCATGTCGATCACGGCGCCCAGGCCCGGGTCGGTGACCTCACCCACGACCATCTCCACGATCGCGATCCTGCCGCCGGGAGCCATTGCTTCTCGGCACCTGTTGAGAATCGTGACGCATGAGTCGTCATCCCAGTCGTGCAGGATGAACTTCAACAGGTATAAGTCAGCCGGCGGTACCGATTCGAAGAAGTCGCCACCGATCACTTCGGTGCGTTCACTCAAACCCCTGCGGGCTATCTCTGCCGCGGCGTCTGTGATGATGTTCGGCCGGTCGAAGACGATTCCGCGCAACGTCGGGTTCGCGTCCTGCAACAGCGACAACAACGAGCCAGTGGCACCGCCGACGTCGACCGCCAACTCCGTGTTAGTCGTATCGATAGCCCTGGCGGCATCCGCTGCCCACAGGGCCGTTGTGCTACTTAATCCGGCGGAGAAATCGCGTGCCTGATCCGGGTGCTGCTCCAGGTATTCGAAGAAGTCCATGCCCAGAGCGGCGCCAGCCTGATTCTTACCCGTGCGGACCGAAGTGATGAATTCACTCCAGGGAAGCCATTGAGCAGGCAGCGTGGTCGCCAAAGCCAGGCCCCTCATCGAGTCCGGCTCATCCGTCTTCAATGTGGCCAACAGCGGGGTGCTCGCGAACCGGCCATCGGCGTCAGCTGTGAGCAGACCCAGCGCGACACACGCGCGCATCAAACGAAACGTGGTTTGCGGTGCGCTGTTCTCCCGATCGGCAACCTCTCTTGCCGTGAGCCTCGCCGTGTCGAGGTGATCAGCCAGGGATAGGTCAGCCGCGGCCCGAACCGTCTGGCTGACCATGTGACCGAACATCATCGACCTCATCTGGCCATGCGCGTCAACACTGTCGGCCGAAGCGAAGCGATGCTCACTCAAGATATCTATTCTCCGAACTCGTTGGGGGAAAGCTTGTTTCGAGATACCACTATGCGCGGCCGCGTCCTACACGCTACCAACCCCGCACCGAGAGTGCTCGATCACAGTAACCCCAAGCGCGTGAACCTTTTTGGGGATGCGGCTCCTTAACCTCGTTATGACGAACGGCAAGCGCGGGCGAGTTGTAATCACGGGTGCCTCCACCCGGATTGGGGAAGCAACAGCCTTGCACTTGCATGATCTGGGCTTCGCGGTCTTCGCGGGCGTGCGCCGCGAGGAGGATGCCGAGCGCCTGCGTGGGCGTGGGCTCACCACGATGCGTCTTGACGTCACCGATCCAGAACAGATCGAAGCAGCCAGCGTCCAGGTAGGCGATCAGCCGTTGGTCGGGCTGGTGAACAACGCGGGAATCACCCGTAGCAGGCCGCTGGAGTACGTGTCGGCGCAGGACGTCCGCCAACAGCTCGATGTGAACGTGGTCGGTCAAATTGGCGGTGACGCAGGCGTTCATTGGCGAATTGCGAGCGGGCCGTGGTCGCATCGTCAACGTCGGCTCGATCTCGGGGTTACTCGCCACACCGATGACCGGCCTCTACGTGACGTCGAAATTCGCATTGGAGGGGATGAACGGCGTCCTGCGGCGTGAGCTGCACCAGCAGGGAATCGGCGTCGTGACGGTCGAGCCAGGGGGCATCAAGACGCCGCTGATGTACAAGACCACCCAGACTTCGAGCAGGTCTACCGTGATGGGTCGCCGGAAGTTGCGTTGCGCTACGGCGCAATGCTCAGGACTGCGATCGCACACACCACCAGGATTGTCCGGCACACCGGCTTGGAACCCTGTGCGGTCGCGAAGATCATTGGCACGGCGTTGACCGTGCGGCGACCCCGCACACGCTACTTGGTCGGCCGTGACGCAATCGCCGCGGCGATTATCGCCAGATTCGTGCCGGATCGACTGGTGGGCCGGCTCCTGATGCAGATGCTCGTCTCCGATCGACGCCGCAACGCCGCCAGCTCGACCTGAGTCGAGCGGCGTTGCTCGATCGTCGGAGCGCACAGCACTCGCGCGGATGCTGCTCGGACACGCGCTCATCGCACTCGCGTAACCGGTGGAGCCGGGCAGGGCTTGCCAACTAGACCAGCGGTTCGCCGCCGTCGACCTTCAACGTCATGCCCGTCATGAAGCTGTTGGTCATGGCGAAGAGCACGGCGTGCGCGACGTCGTCGACCGTTCCGATCCGGCCGGCCGGATTGGTGGAGCCGGTGTGGGCGAAGAACTCCTGCTTGCCCTCCTCGCCCAGGGCGTCCCACGCTCCCGTGTCGATCACACCGGGCGAGACCGCGTTGACGCGAAGGGGGGCCAGTTCCACCGCCAGTGAGCGGGTGAGGTAGTCCACAGCACCGTTCGTGATGGCCACGCCGAGATATCCGACGTTGACCTTGAAGGCGTTGACACCCGAGAACAGAACCAGGGAGCCGCCCAAATTCATCCGAGGTGCAAGTGCTTTAGCGAGCATGAGCGGACCCAGCACCTTGGTGTCCAGGGATTGTGCGAGACTCGCCCGTTCCAGAGCGGCGAGAGTGCCACGGGCGCGGGCCGACACCGTCGATACGACGTGGTCGAGGCTTCCGACCCGCCTCGCCAGCTCGGCAATCGACTCGTCATCGCTGACGTCCACGACGTCGGCAGTGATACCAGGGTCGTCGTACGCCTGCTCGAGGGCGGCCTTGTTGCGGCCGGCGACGATCACCTCGGCTCCCTCGGAGCGCGCGAGCAAGGCGACAGCTCGGGCGATACCGCTCGGGCGTCCCACGACGAGGACTCTGTTGCCATGCAGTGAATTCTCAGTTCCCAATGGAGGCTCCTCGGATGTAGCGGTCTCTACTTGATCGGACTGACTCGCAGATGATTGAGTCAGTCACTGGGTGATACGACCCAAATATACGGCACCCTCCAGCCGTCTGGGCGAATGATCGGAACTTACGGATGAGCCTTAGTCGATCGGAGTGAAAGCGGGCGCACCGTCCCTGGGGCGATCTGGCGCCGGGCAATCTTCCGCAAAGGCAAACCTCTCAAACACTCCACCGACATCACCCCGTAGGGCAACCACCCGAGCCGGCTGAATCAACCGGAATGGAGGTCGCCTGAAAACATCTAGATCGACAAGCCTTCACGTTTCTCACATCGAAACCCCGGGCGCTATCCCTCGACCACGTGATGATGCGTCCATATCCTCTTCTTCGTGAAAGAGACTGGAGCGCAGTCGAAAGCATCGCCAGCCGGCGTAGACCTGACGGTGTTGCCCGACGAAGGCTGGATCTACGCTCAAAACCAGGAGCTCGAGAAGTTGAATTGTTCGGGGACGACGGACAGCTTGGCTTTGACTGTCGACGGGGAGGAAAAGCAAGTCATCGTCGTGACCGTCCGGGGCGCGAAGACTGGCCAGCCCAGACGTATTCCGCTGATGCGAGTCGAACACAACGGTCATTATGCGGCCGTCGCATCGAAGGGCGGATATGCAACGCCGCCGGCGTGGTATCACAACTTCAAGGCTAATCCTGCTGTGCAGCTGCAGGATGGGATGACGATCGGCAACTTCATGGCTCGCGAGATCGTTGGTGAGGAGCGAAGCCTTTGGTGGGGTCGAGCCGTGCAAGCCTTCGGACCATATGAGGATTACGCGGAGAAGGCGGCGCGGCAGATCCCCGTGTTTGTGCTCGAACCGGCCGACTAATGGGCACGACGACGGGAAGCCACGTCGAAATCAGCCTCGCAGCAACGTGCTTTTGTTTATGCGGGAGAGCTCCCGCGCTACCGGCGCTGACCGGTGAAGGTGCGCGTTCATTTGTCGAGAACAGGTGATCGCTTCGGGGTCGCCCCGATCTGCCGCGTGCTCACCGAGCACGGTGTTCTGATCGTCGCGCGGACGTTCCAGGCTCGAGTCTCACGGTGCCCTCGAAGCGTCCACTGGGGGAGTCGCCGAAGGCCGAAGCCGGATACCACGATCAAACCGACGCCTGCCAACCGACCCGCTCACCGAACCCCGAGGGTGCATGGAACACGGGATGGTTCCGTGAGCGAAGAACCCCTCTTCGTGGATTTCGGTTCGAGGTCCATGCGATGAACCCGGCGCTTGTCGAGCTCCTCTCATCTGATTCGCACTTCGAAATGGGATTCTCGCCCCAAGAACACGCCAGCGGGGTATCTTTTGCACACATGCCAAACTTTGCGCAAACGGTGACGGCGGAGGCGTCTGAATCTCGAGTCTTCACCGCCAAGGGGCTCGCCACGCGAGAGCGGATTCTGCATTCGGCGGCCGCTGTCCTGCTTGCGGAAGGTCTGATGGGATTCAGCGTGGACAGAGTGCGTGCGGAGGCCTCGGTGAGCGGGTCGCAGATGTCGCACTACTTCGCGGATCGGCAGGAGCTGGTTCGAGCTGTGGTGGAACGACGAATCGAGCGCGTGCTGGATTTTCATCGGCAGCCACAGCTGGGCGGTCTCGACACCTTCGAGGAGTGGGAGCGCTGGAGCGATCTCAACGTTCGGCATCTGCGCAGGATCGGTCACCGGGGTACTGCTACCTATCACGTACTCGTCGGCCAGCTGGCCAGGTACGACGAGGCCACCCGTGAGATCTTTGCCAGTGGATACCTGCGCTGGGTCACCCTCTTGGAGGATTCGTTCGCGAGGATGAAGAGCCGCGGCGTGATCGTCAAGTCGGCAGAACCGCGACAACTCGCCTGGACGGTGGTCAGCCTTCACCAGGGCGCCGGAGTGCTCGCCAACGCCTTTCGTGACGATTGGCCCCTGGCCGACGTCACTCGCTTCGTGGTCGACTATCTGCGCCTGTTCGCCACCGATGCCGCCGAACGCACCCCTCGTCCGCTCCGCCGGACTCGGCGGAGGCGAGGCGCCGGCACGGTCGTCGTCGCCGATGGCGGGCCCCGGTTCACCGAGAAGGGTCTTGCCACCCGTGCCCGCATCGTGGAGGGAGCCGCGGAATTGATGTTCGAACGCGGGGTCGCAGGCACCAGCCTCGATGACGTACGCACGGTGGCCGGTGTGAGCGGGTCGCAGATGTCGCACTACTTCGCAGACAGGCGGGATCTCACCCGGCACGTCATCGCGGCGCGCACCGAGTTCGTCATCGCCTTCCACCGTCAACCCGAGTTGGGCGGGTTGGACAGCCTCCGGTCGCTGCGTGCATGGGCGGACTCGTGTCGGGCCCAAGCAGGTCCGGAATATTCAAGCAGGGGGTGCGTCTACGGATCGCTGACCGGCGAGCTGCTCGAAGCCGACGATGCGACCCTGAATGTTCTGGCCGCCGGGTACGACCGCTGGCTGGCGGTCTTCGAGGACGGCCTGTCGGTCATGCGTGAGCGCGGCGATCTGGTGTCCGAGGCCGACCCCCGCCGTCTCGCGGTCGCGCTGGTCGCCGCGCACCAGGGTGGCACCATGGTGACCCACGTGGCCGGGTCCGGTGATCCGTTCCGCACGGCGGTCGGCGCGACCGTCGACTACGTCGCAGCCCTCGCGCCGACGGCCGGCAGGCGGCGTCGCCCCGGTTCGCGATCGAAAAAGGTGTAGCACCGCAGTCGTTCTCACCGGAGTAAAAGCCTGCAGGCACTGCATAGTTAAGTCGGGTGTAGACAATTTGGGGGACATGGCCCAGAATAATGGGCGTATAGACCCATATTATTGATGCGGCTCCGTCGCGAAGCGCAGCTGGCGCAGACGCGGCCGTGATCCAGGGCGTCTGAGGTGCGGATGGAAGGAAAGACCATGGGCTTGGCCTGGCAGCAGGGACCGATATCGGCGAAGTCGGTCGGCCACTTCCTCACCCCGGAACCTATGCCGCGCTTACTGTTCGTCGAGCCGCTGCGCCGTCGAATGCGCGTACGGCTGGGCGACCTTTGGGTCGCCGACAGTCAGGACGTGATCCTCCTGCACGAGCCCGGCCGCTATCCCGTCGCGTATTTTCCACGTCGTGACATCGCCCAGCACGTCCTCGTCGACGAGGACCGCGTCACCGAACACCCCGACCTGGGGGTGGTGAAGTGGTTCGATGCACGGACTGCGGCACGAGACGTCAAGAGAGCGGCGTGGGAGTTCGGGTCCCTGCCGGCTCATGCCTCGGTTCTCGCGGGATGCGTGGCCTTCGCCTGGCGGGCGATGGACGCCTTCTACGAAGAGGACGAGCGCATCGTCGGGCATGCCGCCGACGCCTACCATCGAATCGACGTCCGCTCGACCTCGAGGCATCTGGTGGTGCGTGACGGAAATCGAGTGAT